>JAWKHS010000006.1:300000-409533 GCA_041394705.1 Vicinamibacterales bacterium | reverse complement strand
GAGGTCTTTCGGCTCGCCCCGATCCACGTGGCGGCTGATATCGTCGTCATTCCGCGTTCCGGCGTGTTGACTGCGCCGTTCGACCGGGTTCAGGATGAGTTTCGCGGCCTTGTCGACCATGCCCTCCGACGCGCCAGAGTCCCGCCTGCTGTCGATCCCCAGTCGCCTGCTCCTGGGGGCGATACGCGCCTATAAGGTTCTCCTATCTCCATTGTTTTCCGGAAGTTGCAGATTCTATCCAAGTTGCGCCGACTATATGGCTGAGGCAGTCACCGTCCACGGCGCCGTTCGCGGGAGCTGGTACGGCGTCAAGCGCCTGGCCCGCTGCCATCCGCTGGGCCGCGCCGGGTTCGATCCCGTGCCGCGCCGCCGGTGACGCCCATTCATGGAACGCAGAGTCCTCCTCGCCATCAGCCTGTCTTTCCTGGTTCTGTTCCTTTATCAGAGCCTCGTCCCGCCTCCTGAACCCCCGCCGACGCCTGAGGACGCGGCCGTCACAGCGTCAACGGCGTCAACGGCGGCGACCGGGAAGGCCGCTGTGATGGACAAGGCGTCCCCACCAGCCGCGGTGTTGGCGCGGGAGGGGACCGGCGCCGTCGTAGCGGCGTCCACCGAGCGCGAGTTCGTCATCGAGACCACCACCGTGCGGGCCGCCTTCACGAACCGGGGGGCGCGGCTGAAGCATTGGGTGCTGAAGCGGTACCTGGACCGCCAGGGTCAGGCCGTGGACCTGGTTCCCGCCGACGCCGGCCGGGAGCCTCTTCCGTTCAGTCTCGCGGTGGAGGATGAGCGGGTGACGGCCGTTCTGAACGACGCGCTGTTCGCGGTCGAGATGGATCCGCCGGCCGTCATCGACGCGTCGGCGTCATCGGCAGCGTTGACCTTCGTCTACGAGTCGACCGACGGTCTGGCCGTGCGGAAGAGATTCACCCTCAAGCCGTCCGGGTACGACCTCCAGTTCACGTCGACGGTGCGGCGCGGCTCGACGCAACTCAATCCACGGATCCTGTGGGGACCTGGGCTGGGCGACGAGATCGCCGTGACTGCGGGGTCCGGAGGGTTTCTTCGGGGGAACTACGTGTATCCCGCGGCCGGCTTCGTCCACCGCGACGGCAGTATCAAGCGCTACGCTGGCGCGTCGGCGTCGACGGCGGGACCGCAACAAGGCACGTTTCGATTCGCCGGCGTGACCGATCACTATTTCGTCGCGAGCGTGGTTGAGCCCGACCAGCCGTATCAGGTCGAATTCGCCCACGTGCCGATCCCGACGCCCGATGCGGCGGGGACGGTCCGTCAGTTCGTGTCGTTCTCGCTGCGGTTCAACGAGCCTCCGAAGGAGTTGACGTTCTTCGTCGGTCCGAAGCAGTTCGACGCGCTGAGCGCCATCAGTCCGGAGTTCACGAAGGTCATCGACTACGGGATGTTCGCCGTGCTGGCAGTGCCGTTGCGAGGCGCCTTGGAGTGGGTGCACGGCTACATCGGCAACTACGGATGGTCGATCATCGCGCTCACCATCCTGATCAACCTGGTCATGGCCCCGCTGCGCCACAAGAGCGTCGTCTCGATGCGCCGGATGCAAGAGATCCAGCCGCAGCTGAAGGCCATTCAGGATCGGTATGCGAACCTGAAGATCACGGATCCGGCGCGGGCGAAGATGAACGAAGAGGTGATGACGCTCTACCGTGAAAAGGGCGCCAATCCGGCCAGCGGATGCCTCCCGATGCTGCTGACGCTGCCGGTGCTGTTTGCTTTCTACTCGCTGCTCTCGCAGGCGATCGAGATCAGGGGCGCGGGCTTCGTCGGCTGGATCACGGACCTTTCGCAGCGCGACCCGCTGTACATCACGCCGCTGCTGATGGGCGTCACGATGTTCTGGCAGCAGCGCATGCAGCCGGGCACTGGCGATCCAGTTCAGCAGAAGGTGATGATGTTCATGCCGCTGATGTTCACGGCGATGATGATCGGGGCCCCGAGCGGACTGGTCATCTATTGGCTGGTGAGCCAGCTTTGGGGAATTGGACAGCAGTACTTCACGAACTGGATGATCGGACCGCCCAAGGTCGTAGGAGTGAAGCGATGAGTTCGACCGCCTCGATCGTGGATTTCGTTCAAGACGTCGTCGACGCCATGGGTCTCGAATTGAAAGCCTCGGCCGAGGACGGGCAGGACGGCCTCCGTATCAACCTCGACGGGGAAGACGGATCGGTGCTCACGCGGCGGCAGGGCGAGGTCCTTCAGGCGCTGCAGCAGATCGTCGGCGCGGCGTTCAGGGGTGAACGCGGTGACGAACGCCGGCTCGTCGTGGACTGCAACGGCTACCGGCGCGACAAGGACGCGGAGCTGCATCAGATGGCCGGGTTCTTGGCGCAGAAGGCCAAGGACAGCGGGCTCGCGCAGGAAATCGGCCCGCTGAATCCATACGAGCGCCGCATCGTGCATCTCGCGGTGTCCGCCATCGAGTCCGTGACGTCCGAAAGCATCGGGGACGCGTTCGAGAAGACGGTCATCATTTCCGTGAAGTAGCCGCTCCCGCGGCTGCGCGCCGGAGAGCGCTCCGGCAGTCAAGACAGACGCTCGTGTTCTCCAGTGACGACACCATCGTCGCGGTGGCCACACCCGCCGGGCACGGGGGCGTGGGCGTGGTACGCCTGAGCGGGCCCGCCGCGCCCGACATCGGCAAGATCATGGCGTCGAGAACGCGCGGCTGGCCGCCCCGGCGAGTCGTTCGGTCCCGCATACAGACGCCGGTTGCCGCCGTCGACGCCCTGGTGACGTTCTTCGCCGGGCCCGCCTCCTACACCGGCGAGGACGTGGTCGAGATCTCCACGGTCGGCAACCCCGTGGTGCTCGGGGCCGTCGTCGAGCGGGCGGTCGAATTGGGCGCCCGGGTGGCTCGTCGTGGCGAGTTCACCTTGCGCGCCGTGCTTCGCGGAAAGATGGATCTCGCACAGGCCGAGGGCCTGCAGGACCTCGTCGACGCAGTGTCGCCTGCGCAGGTGAGGGCGGCGTCCGACGTGTTGGACGGAACGCTCAGCGGCGAGATCACACGGCTGGCTCAGGAGCTCAGGAAGATCGAGTCTGGATTGGAGGCGTCGCTGGACTTCCCGGACGAGGACTACCGCTTCGTCGACCCGGAGGAGGTTCGGGCGGTGCTGACGAGGGCCGGAGCGGATCTGGATCGCCTCCTGGGTTCCGGCGAGCGAGCGTCGCTCGTCAGAGATGGCGTCACGGTCGTGATTGCCGGTGCCCCGAATGTCGGCAAGTCGAGCCTGTTCAATGCAATTCTTGGCCGCCAGCGTGCGATCGTCACAGCGAAACCAGGCACGACGCGTGACGTGCTGACCGAGCGGGTCGTAGTGTCGGGACTTCTGGTGGTCCTGACGGACACTGCCGGGGTGAGAGTCGCGAACGACCCGGTCGAAGAAGAGGGCGTGCGTCGCGCGCTCGGGGCAGTCGACGCGTCCGACGTCCTGGTGGTGGTGCTCGACGGCACTCGTGACATGACGGCGGGCGAAGGGCTCTTCCTGGCGGGTCTGCGTCGGCCGCGCATGGTGGTGGCCGTCAACAAGTGCGACGTGCCAGGCGCTGGCGGCGTCCCGCTGCTCGACCAGGACGTCGCCACGCCGGTCGTCCGAGTGTCAGCGAAGACTGGACAGGGCGTCGACGACTTGTTGGCGGAGGTCGTGGAGCTGGCCGTCGCCACGACCGGACGCGAGGACGTGGTCGTGACAAAGGAGCGCCAGCGCGGTCTGCTCAGGTCGGCCAGGGAGCACCTGTCGAGGGCGCTCGGGCATCTCGAGCATCTGGGGGCGCGCGCGCCGGAAGAACTGCTGGCTGAGGACGTGAGGGCGGCGCTCGGGTCACTCGCTGACGTTGTCGGGCTGAGGTCGCGAGACGAGATGCTAGAGAGCATATTTAGCCAATTTTGTATAGGAAAGTAATTTAAAGAACTCTAAAGAACAATAATGATCGAATTTGACGTAGTCGTCGTCGGAGCCGGGCATGCCGGTACCGAGGCCGCAGTCGCTGCCGCGCGCCTCGGTTGCACGGTGGGTGTGTGCACCTTGAGTCGGGCCGCCATTGCGACGATGCCATGCAACCCGGCGGTCGGAGGTACCGCCAAGGGTCAATTGGTCCGGGAGATCGACGCGCTCGGCGGCTTGATGGGACTGGCCATCGACGCCACGGGCATTCAGTTCAAGGTGCTGAATCGCAGCCGCGGTCCGGCGGTCTGGGCTCCCCGTGCGCAGGCTGACAAGGCCCGTTATGCGGGCTGGGTCAAGACGGCGCTGGCGTCGAGTCCGAACCTTGAAATTGTCGAGGGCGAGGTCGTGGCGCTCGTGCTGGCGGCTGGTGGTGGGGCCAGGGGCGTCGAGATGGAAGACGGTCGCTTCCTCAAAGCCAAGGCGGTCGTCGTCACCACCGGTACGTTTCTGAACGGCCTGGTCCATGTGGGGGACGAGCGAGTCCCGGCCGGCCGTGCCGGAGAGCGTCCATCGCGGGCGCTTGGTGAGCAGTTGAGAAGTCTTGGGTTTAGAGTGGGTCGGCTGAAGACTGGAACGCCTCCGAGACTGGCGCGGCAGTCGATCCACTTCGACGACGGCGTCTCTTCTGGACTGTTCCACGTGGAACACGGCGATGAGCCACCGACGCCGCTGTCCTTCATGACGACACGTCCGTTGCAGAATCGCATTCGCTGCTGGCAGCTCTACACGAGCTCGGACTCCCATGACCTGGTCAGAGCGAACATCAAGGCCTCGCCGCTCTACAACGGCACGATCCGAGGGGTAGGACCCAGATACTGCCCCTCCTTCGAAGACAAGGTGATGCGATTTGGCGAGCGCGACAGGCACCTCATTCACCTGGAGCCAGAAGGCATCGACTCGGACGAGATCTATGTAAACGGGCTCTCGATGAGCCTCCCTCGGGAGGTCCAGCGGGACATTGTCCAATCCCTGCCCGGACTGGGGTCCTCGGAGATCCTGCGCCCCGGCTATGCCGTGGAATACGACTTCGTCCAACCGACGGAGCTGTCGGCGTCACTTGAAACGAAGCGGGTACCCGGCCTCTTCCTGGCAGGGCAGATCAACGGAACGTCTGGCTACGAAGAAGCTGCGGGTCAGGGGCTGCTGGCCGGAATCAACGCCTCCAGGCTCGTCCACCGCCAGGCACCATTCGTCGTCTCGCGCGCCGAAGGCTACCTTGGCGTCATGGTCGACGACCTCATCAACCGCGGCTGCCTTGAGCCATATCGCCTGTTTACGTCGAGAGCCGAGTTCAGATTGCGGCTTCGAGCCGACAATGCGGACCTCCGAGTGACGCCGCGAGGCCGGGCGATCGGCCTGGTGGACGACGGCCGTTGGGATGCGTTTTGTCGTCGGCGCGACCGACTGGACAGAAACCGGACCGTGCTGAGCACCAGCACGTTCACCACCGTCAGTGGCCAGAGGATCCCTGCCTCGGAGGCTCTGAAGCGGCCGGAAATCTCAACGCGGGCGTTGATAGACGGCGGAGTTCGGCTGGAACGTGAGCATCATGCCGATCTCGATTCGCTCGACGCTGACGTGAAGTACGACGGGTACATCCGACGCCAGATAGCTGAGGCGCGACGTTCGCTCGCCTCGGCGGATCGGCCGATCCCGGCGTGGTTCAGCTACCGAGGCCTTTCAGGTCTCTCGACTGAGGTGATCGAGCGTCTGGAGGACATCCGTCCTGAATCGATCGGCCAAGCAAGCCGCATCCCCGGAATGACCGCGGCCGCCACCGCGCTGCTGAATGCCTTGGTCTGCCGATCCGCCGGGAACCGCGAGCTATCATCGGGGTCGTGAGCGCCAGGCGATTGCGAGATCGGATACTCAGAAGGGCTCATCACGCCGGGCTGGACGTGAACTCTCCGCTTCTGGAGAATCTCGAGACTTACTATTCAGAGCTCGCGCGTTGGAACCGCCGGCTCAATCTCACTGCTCTTCCTTTGGAGGGCGAGGGCGCAGATCAAGCGATGGATCGGCTGCTGATCGAGCCGGTCCTGACCGCCAAGCTGATCGCGCCATCCGCTCATCGCTTGATGGACATCGGGTCAGGGGGCGGATCGCCAGCGATCCCCATCAAGCTTGCGCGACGGGACCTTCAATTGACGATGGTTGAGGTCAAGGTCCGAAAATGTGCCTTCCTTCGGCAAGTGGCTCGTCGCCTCGCTCTCACGGACGCCAATGTCGAGAACAGCCGTTTCGAAGAGCTGCTGGCTCGACCGGATATGCACGAGTCCTTCGACGTCATGACGGTGAGGGCCGTACGGCTGGAGCCCACCGTCTGGAACGGTCTCCAGGCTTTCGTTCGCCCTGGCGGGCAGATCATCAATCTCGCCGCAAGTCCAGAGACCGCCGGTGTTCCTCCACCACTATTTCGCGTAGCTGCGCACGCCCTTCCGCTCCCCGTTCGGACCTACGCGGTCGTAGTGGAAAAGAGGGCCCTGCCGCTCAGTTCCACGTGAAACGGTGTTGACCTGAGCGCGATGGCGCGGTACCGTATTGAACTCTTCCATTGATATTGGTCATATGACACAACAAGCGCGTGTCATCGCCGTCACGAATCAAAAGGGCGGCGTCGGCAAGACCACAACCGCCATCAATCTCGCCGCAGGTCTCGCCCTGGCCGGGCACTCAACCCTTCTGCTCGACCTCGATCCCCAGGGCAACGCCACCAGCGGCCTCGGCCTCAAGCAGCGGGCGCTCGAGGCCCCCACCGTCTACCACGCGCTGACCACCGACCCGATGGGACCGCCCTCGCAATACGTGATGGGCACCTCGGTGGACCGCCTCGCCCTCATTCCGGCAACGCGAGACCTGACCGGTGCCGAGATCGAGCTCATTTCGCTGTCCGACCGGGAGCGCCGGCTCAAGGACCTGGTCGACGGACTCCGCGGACGATTCGAGTTCATCGTGATCGACTGCCCGCCGTCCCTGGGCCTGCTCACACTGAACGGCTTGGTCGCGGCCGACGGTGTTCTGATCCCCCTGCACTGCGAGTTCTTCGCACTCGAGGGTCTGGCCGACCTCGTGGGCACGCTACGCCGGGTGCGAGGCGCCTACAACCCCTCGCTCGATATCGAGGGCGTCCTCCTCACGATGTACGACGAGCGGACAAACCTCGGCCAGCAGGTCGCCCGCGACGTCAGGGAGTTCTTCAAGGACAAGGTCTTCGCGACCGTCATTCCACGAAACATCAAACTCGGCGAAGCGCCAAGCCATGGAGTCCCGGGCGTCGTCTACGACGCCAGATCCCGGGGCGCGGAGGCGTACATCGCCCTGGCACGAGAGGTCGTCGAGCGCTCCCTGCGCCCGACGGCGGCATAGGCACGACCATGGAAAAGCGACCCGCTCTCGGCAAGGGGCTCAGCGCCCTCATTCCCGACGTGCCCGCGCCCGCGCCCGCAGCGGCGGCGCTCGAACTCGACGTCGATCGCATCGAACCGAGTGAGTATCAACCACGTCAGCACATCGACGACGCGGCGCTCGACCAGCTCTCCAAGTCCATCGCCGCCAGCGGCATCATCCAGCCGATCGTCGTCCGCCAGGTCGGCAGCGACCGCTACCAGATCATTGCTGGCGAACGGCGCTGGCGCGCCGCTCAGCGCGCGGGTCTGACACGCGTTCCGGTCGTCATCAAGTCCGCACCCACCGCGAATCGATCGCAACTCCTCGAGTGGGCGCTCATCGAAAACCTCCAGCGCGAGGACCTGAATCCGATCGAAGCCGCCGCGGCGTATCAGCGGTTGAGCCGCGAGTTCAACCTGACGCACGACGACATCGCCACGCGTGTCGGGAAGGACCGCTCCACCATCGCGAACACGATACGCCTCCTGAAGCTGCCAGCCGAGGTCCAGGCCGACGTCGCTTCGGGCGCTCTGTCGATGGGCCACGCCCGCGCGATCGTCGCGCTCGAGTCCGACGCCGATCAGCGCCGCATCGCCCGCGAGGTCACGTCCCGAAACCTGTCCGTTCGAGAGACCGAGTCTCTGGTGAAACGCGGCCCGGCGTCGAGCACACCGCGGACCGCCCGGCCGCCGAAGGACGTCCACACGAAGGCCGCCGAAGAAACGCTCCACCGCGCGCTCGGCGCCCGCGTCGAGATCGTCAGGAAGGGCAAAGGCGGTCACGTCGTGATCGGCTTCTCGTCGGAAGAAGAACTCCAGCGCCTCTACGAGTACCTCACGGACACGCAGCGCTGAGACCGACCGGCTCCCCAGCTGCCGGCTCTGCGGCACCGGTTCGCGAACCCGTTCGCTTCACCGGGCGGCGCCTCGGACGCCGGCGTCGAACGCCCGTCCGGCACAGGTATGATTCTCGCCATGGCTGACGGACAGAAGCGCCTCACCGAAATGGTGAGCTGCGCCGGTTGAGCGAGCAAACTCGCCGCCGGCGAGCTCGCCCAGGTGCTGGGCGACCTACCTCCGCTGAACGACCCGCGCGTCCTCGTCGACTACAGGACGTCTGACGATGCCGGTGTGTACGCGTGGGAAGGGGGGCCAGCGCTGGTCCAGACTGTCGACTTCTTCACGCCCATCGTCGACGACCCGTACACCTACGGCACGATCGCCGCCGCCAACGCGCTGAGCGACATCTACGCGATGGGGGGACGCCCGGTCACGGCCTTGGCGATTGCCGCCTTTCCGGAGGCCGGCCTGGACGTGGAAACCATCCGCCAGATCTTCCGCGGAGGTCTCGATGCCCTGCACGAGGCCGGCGTCGCGCTTCTCGGCGGGCACACGGTCCGAGACCGGGAGATCAAGTTCGGGTATGCCGTGACGGGCGCGGTCGATCCGGCGCGAATGTGGACCAACGCCGGCGCGCATGCGGGCGATGCACTGCTCCTCACCAAGTCGATCGGTACAGGAATCGTCGGCACCGCCATCAAGTTCGGCCGGGCCTCTGAAGCCGTCGTGGACGCGGCGGTTCGATCGATGCGCACCTTGAACAAAGCCGCCGCCGAAGCCCTCAGCCAGACGCCCATCCATGGATGCACCGACATCACCGGCTTCGGCCTGGTCGGACACGCCGTCGAAATGGCGACCGCGAGTGGCGTCACCCTCCGTCTCGAAGCCGCCTCCATTCCGCTCCTCCCCGGCGTGGCCGACATGGCCGCGGCCAATCGATCCGGCGGACTGGCGAGCAATCGCGACCACTTCGCCGAGCTCGCGCGGTTGGCGTCACCGGATGCCGAGCGCCTGGCGGACGTCCTGTTCGATCCTCAGACGTCCGGGGGCCTCCTGGTCGCGGTGGAGCCCGCTTTCGTGGAACAGGCTCGAACGGCGCTCGAGAACGCCGGTGTGCCGGTAGCTCGGATTGGCACCGTCGAAGCCAGGTCAGACCGCCCTGTCATGATTAGGTGAATTGCCACAACAGGTCGATTGCTGCCCTCCGATCCTTGCCTGCCTGGGCGGCCAGGTGGTATAAAAGAGCGTTTTGGCCCGCCCCTGGGCGGCAGCCAACGGAGGCACCATCCCGTGATTCCGGACCTGTCGACCCTCTGGGTCGTCGCGCTTTTCATCCTGTGCGTGTTCGTCGTGAACTCGCTGATCTTCTCCCCGATCCTCGCGGTCTCGGAGAAGCGCTCGCGCGCGATCCGCGACGCCCGGGAACTCGCCGACGCTGCCGCCCAGAAGGCCGCCACCGCCAGCCAGGACTTCGACAGGACGTTGGCCACGGCCCGGGCTGAGGTCTACGGCCAGATGGACCAGGCCCGACGGACGGCGCTCGACAAGCGCGCCGCCCTCCTCACAGACGCACGACGCGAAGTGGAGGCATCGATGGCCGGCGCCACGACCGCCCTCTCCGCCCAAACCACAGCCGCCCGCGCGGCGCTCGAACGCGAGGCAACCAACCTTGCCGGCGAGATCGTCAGCCGCGTGCTGGGCCGAACGGCGTAACCCCACCATGACCTTCGAACACAACGGCTCGGCGTCGGCGCGGGCGACGGCTTGTGAATTAAGGCGCAAGCTCCGCCGGTTCGCCGGCGCGGTCCTGATCGCCGCGTGCACGGGCGCCACGGCATGGGCCGGACAGCCCGCCGCGTCGCACGCACAGCCGGAGGGCAACGCCGAGGCCACCGCCGCGCACGAAGGCGGCGCCGAGGAGCACGGCGGCGAGCACGGCGGACTCGCCGGCCTCTTCTGGCCCGCCGCGAACTTCCTGATCCTGGCCGGTGGCATCTACTACTTCCTCCGCGCACCCTTCAGCACGTATCTGGCCGACCGCTCCACGCAGATCCGAAAGGACCTCGTCGAGGCGGCGGCACTGAACTCCACGGCCACCCAGCAGCTCGCGGACGTCGACCGAAAACTCCAGGCCCTGCCCGGGGAGCTCGCGGCCTTGCGCGCGCGAGGCGCTGAAGAAATCGCTGCAGAAGAGCAGCGAATCGCGGCGGCAGCCGTGGCGGATCGCGACCGCCTTCTGGCGCAGGCCAAGCGTGAGATCGAGGTGCGGCTCCAGACCGCGCAGCGGGAACTGAGCGACCACGCCGCGACTCTCGCGCTGTCGTTGGCCAAGGAGCGCCTCGAACACGAGATTTCTCCGGCCGACCACGCGCGACTCGTCGAGCGCTACGTGCACCAGGTGCGGGAGCAGTAGATGTCGGCACGAACCTCGGCCACCCGGTACGCCAAAGCCCTGCTGGACGTCGCGAGCGATCAGGCCACGGACATCGAGCGCGGCCTGACGGCGCTGAACGGCCTCGTCCGCGACCACGCGGACCTCCGGCAGGCGCTGCTGTCGCCCTCCGTTTCGGCGAGCGGCAAGCGCGGCATCGTAACCGCCGTCGCCGAGCGCCTCTCGATCGCCACTCCCGGCGTGCGGCTGCTGCAGCTGCTTGCCGAACGCGACCGGCTCGGCCTGCTGGACGACCTCCTCGGCGCCTACCGCAAGCTCCTGCTGGAGCGGCAGCAGGTCGTCGAGGCCGAGGTTCGTTCGGCCACAGCGCTGTCGCCGGATGCCATGCGCGCCGTGGAAGACCGCCTGGCGGCGATTACGGGCAAGCGCGTGGCCGTGAACGCCGTCGTCGATCCGGACCTCCTTGGCGGCGTCGTCGCCAGCGTAGGGGGCACCGTCTATGACGGCAGCGTCAGGACGCAGCTCGAAAAGCTGAAGAAGCAGCTGGTAGGACACGCGTAGACGAACCCGCCGGCGCCTTCGACCGCCGGCAGACGAGCGAGAGCATGGACATCAGAGCCGACGAAATCTCCAAGATCATCCGCGACCAGATCGGCGGCTTCGCCGTCGATGTCGACGTCGCGGAGGTGGGCACGGTGATCAGCCTTGGCGACGGCATCGCCCGCGTCCACGGGTGCGAACGCGCCATGGCCGGCGAGATGCTGGAATTCCCCCACGGCGTGTTCGGGATCGCGCTGAACCTCGAGGAGGACAGCGTGGGCGCCGTGCTCCTCGGCGAGTACCGCGCAATCAAGGAAGGCGATCCCGTCAAGCGCACCGGGCGCATCATCTCGGTCCCGGTGGGCGAGGAGATGCTCGGGCGCGTCGTCAACGCCCTCGGTCAGCCGATCGACGGCAAGGGACCGATCCTCACCAAGCAGTTCGCGCCAATCGAGCGGCTCGCGCCCGGAGTCGTGGATCGCCAGCCGGTCCGCGAGCCCATGCAGACGGGGCTCAAGGCCATCGACGGCATGGTGCCCATCGGCCGCGGCCAGCGCGAGCTGATCATCGGCGACCGGCAGACCGGCAAGACGGCCGTCGCCCTCGACACCATCCTGAACCAGAAGGACACCGGCGTCATCTGCATCTACAACGCGATCGGGCAGAAGCAGTCGACCATCGCGCAGGTGGTCCGGACGCTCGAGGAAGCCGACGCGCTGCGATATTGCATCATCGTGGCTGCCGCCGCCGCCGACCCGGCGCCCATGCTGTACATTTCGCCGTACTCGGCCACGGCCATGGGCGAGTACTTCCGCGACAGCGGACGTCATGCGCTGCTCATCTACGACGACCTCTCGAAGCACGCGCAGTCCTACCGCGAGATCTCGCTCCTGCTCCGCCGTCCGCCCGGCCGCGAGGCGTACCCCGGCGACGTCTTCTACCTGCATTCCCGGCTGCTCGAGCGCGCGGCGAAGCTGAACGACGCGAACGGCGGCGGGTCGCTCACGTCGCTGCCCATCATCGAGACCCAGGCGGGCGACCTCTCGGCGTACATCCCGACCAACGTCATCTCGATCACCGACGGCCAGATCTTCCTGGAAGCGGATCTGTTCAACCAGGGCGTCCGTCCCGCCATCAACGTCGGCAACTCCGTGTCGCGCGTCGGCGGTTCGGCCCAGATCAAGGCCATGCGGCAGGTGGCGGGCACGCTCCGCCTCGACCTGGCCCAGTTCCGCGAGTTGTCGGCCTTCGCCCAGTTCGGCAGCAGCGACCTGGACGCCGCGACGCAGAAGCAGCTGAACCGCGGTGCCCGCCTCGTTGAGCTGCTGAAGCAGCCGCAGTACGCGCCCCTGCCAGTCGAACAGCAGGTCGTGGCCCTCTACGCCGGCACGAACGGCTACTTCGACGACGTCGCCGTCGCCGACGTCCGGCGCGCCGAGGAGGAGCTGCACACGTTCATGGCCACGCGGTTCGGCACGCTGCTCGGCGCGATCAAGACGAAGAAGAACCTGGACGACGAGCTCAAGACGGAGCTGAACGCCGCGCTCAAGGAGTTCGTGCAGACCTTCACGGCCGCAGGAGCCCGGGCCTAGCGAGGGCCCGGAGGCTGGCGGCGCCGCGCCGCCAGCCCCTGTCCGAGAACCCCGATGCCATCACTCATCGACATCCGGCGACGCGTCCGGGCGACCAAGTCGACGCAGCAGATCACGAAGGCCATGAAGATGGTCTCGTCGTCGAAGCTGCGCCGCGCCCAGGAACGGATCCTCCGAAGCCGGCCGTATGCGCAGGAGATGCTGCGCGTGTTCAACAGCCTGGCGACCCGGGTCGAACCGTCCGCGCACCCGCTCCTGAAGGACGATCCGCTGCGCGCCCGCACGCTGCTCGTCGTGATCAGCGCCGACCGCGGGCTCTGCGGCAGCTTCAATACGAACGTCATCAAGTCCGCCGCGCAGTACATCACGGAGAACCCTGCCGAACCCGGCCACGAAGTGGCGCTGGCGCTGGTGGGCCGAAAGGGCCGCGACTTCTTCAACCGCCGCGGCTTCGACGTCAAGTACGAAGAGGTCGGCCTGTTCCAGAACGTCAAGTGGGCGCACGCCCAGGCCATCGCGAACACCTGCATCCAGGAGTTCCTGGGACCCGACGTCAGCTCGGTGTATCTCGTCTACAACGAGTTTCGGTCGATCATCTCGCAGCGCGTCGTCCTCGAGCGCCTGCTGCCGATTCCGAAACTCGATGTCGAGAAGGTCGAGGGCGCGGACTACCTGTTCGAACCGTCCCCGGCCGAGCTCCTCGACACGTTGCTGCCGTTCCACGTGGCGGTGCAGGTCAACCGGGCGCTGCTCGAGTCGTCCGCCGCGGAGCACGCGGCCCGGATGACGGCGATGGACGCCGCCACCAGGAACGCCAAGGAGATGGTGGACCGGCTCACCCTCTACATGAACAAGGTGCGGCAGGCCGCGATCACGCGCGAGATCATCGAGATCGTCGCCGGAGCGCAGGCAACCTAGCCGGGGCTCGGAATCCGGGCGCAGGCTCCGGGTACAGCGATACGGAAGCGACACAAGCCTATGAACACTGACAAGGTCGGCAAGGTCATCCAGGTAATCGGTCCGGTGGTGGACGTCGAGTTCGAAGGGCACCTGCCGGCCATCTACAACGCCGTGCGCGTGGTGTCGGAGAAGACCGCCACGACGGAGGCGATCGACGTCGTCGTCGAGGTGCAGCAGCACCTCGGCGAGAACCGCGTGCGCGCCGTGGCCATGAAGCCCACCGACGGCATGCAGCGCGGCATGCAGGCGATCGACACCTCCGCGCCGATCTCGGTCCCCGTAGGGCCGGCCACGCTCGGGCGCGTGTTGAACGTCCTCGGCGAGCCCGTGGACTTCCCCGATCGCCCGGTCGAGTCGAAGGAGCACTGGCCCATCCACCGGCCGGCGCCCTCGATGGTGGAGCAGTCCACCGAGCTGAAGATGTTCGAGACGGGCATCAAGGTCATCGATCTGCTGGAGCCGTACCTCCAGGGCGGCAAGATCGGCCTGTTCGGCGGCGCCGGCGTCGGCAAGACCGTCATCATCATGGAGCTCATCCACAACATCGCCATGAAGCACGGCGGCGTGTCGGTGTTCGGCGGCGTCGGTGAACGCACGCGCGAGGGCAACGACCTCTGGCTCGAGTTCCAGGAGTCGGGCGTCATCAACATGGATGACATGTCCAAGTCGCGCGCCGCGCTCGTCTATGGCCAGATGACGGAGCCGCCAGGCGCCCGCCAGCGCGTCGGCCTCTCGGCCCTCACGGTCGCCGAGTACTTCCGCGACGCCGAGAACAAGGACGTGCTCCTGTTCATCGACAACATCTTCCGATTCACGCAGGCCGGGTCCGAGGTGTCGGCACTGCTCGGCCGGATGCCGTCGGCCGTCGGCTACCAGCCCACGCTGCTCACCGAGATGGGCGAGCTCCAGGAGCGCATCACCTCGACCAAGAACGGCTCGATCACGTCCGTGCAGGCCATCTACGTGCCGGCCGACGACTACACCGACCCGGCTCCGGCGACGACCTTCGCCCACCTCGACGCCACGACGAACCTGTCGCGCCAGATCGCCGAGCTCGGCATCTACCCGGCGGTGGATCCGCTGGCCTCGAGCTCGCGCATCCTCGATCCCCGCATCATCGGCGCCGAGCACTACAACGTGGCCCGCCAGGTGAAGCAGATCCTGCAGCGCTACAAGGACCTGCAGGACATCATCGCCATCCTGGGCATCGACGAGCTGTCGGAAGAGGACAAGCTCACCGTGTCCCGCGCCAGGAAGATCCAGCGCTTCCTCTCGCAGCCGTTCTTCGTCGCGTCCCAGTTCACGGGCCGCGAAGGCAAGTACGTCTCGATCGCGGATACCATCAAGGGCTTCAAGGAAATCGCGGAGGGCAAGCACGACGCGATTCCGGAACAGGCCTTCTATCTCCAGGGCACGATCGACGACGTGCTGGAGAACGCGAAGCGGATGGCGCAGTAGCACCCATGGCGCTGCCGACCTCCATCGCGCTCAACATCGTCACGCCCGATCAGTCGTTCGCGCACGACGTCGACGAGGTGTCCCTGCCCGGGGCTGAAGGCGACTTCGGCGTCCTGCCCGGGCACACGCCCTTCTTCACGTCCCTCCGCACGGGCCAGATGTGGTACCGCAAGGGCGGCGAGAAGCACTACCTTGCGGTGTCGGTCGGGTTCGTCGAGGTGCTGCCGGACAAGGTGACGGTCGTGGCCCAGGTGGCCGAGCGCGCCGAGGACCTCGACGTCGCGCGCGCCGAGGCGGGCATGACCCGCGCAGAAGAGATGCTGGGGCCGACCGCCCACGAAATGGACTTCGAACGCGCCCGCGTGGCGCTCCTGAGGACGCTCCAGCAGCTCCAGGCCGAGTCGCGCCGCGGCATCTGATGGCCGTGGCACACTAGCCGGGCCAGATGCTCGCGAATCTCTCGTCGCTGTTGAAGTACCGCGGGCTGATCCAGACGCTCGTGGTACGCGACCTCAAGGCGCGCTACCGCGGCTCGGTGCTCGGCTTCTTCTGGTCGTTCGTCAACCCGCTGCTGCTGATGGCCGTGTACACCTTCGTGTTCACCACCATCATGCCCGGCGCCCACCCGGCGAACATCCAGCCGTACGGCCTGTTCTTCTTCTGCGGCATCCTGCCGTGGACCTGGTTCAGCTCTTCGCTGACCGAGTCGGCCAACGTGCTCATCTCCGGGGGCAACCTCATCAAGAAGGTGCTGTTCCCGGCCGAGGTCCTGCCGATCGTCTCGGTCCTCGCGAACATGATGCACTTCTTCCTCGGCCTGCCGATTCTCGCGGCGTTCCTCGTCTACTATCAGCGGCCGCTGGATCCGATCGAGCTCCTCTGGTTCCCCGTGATCGTGTTCGTCCAGCTCCTGTTCACGTGCGGGCTGGCGCTGCTGCTGTCGGCCCTCACGGTCCACTTCCGCGACATCAAGGACATCCTGGCGAACCTCCTGACGCTGTGGTTCTTCTCGACGCCCATCATCTACTCGATGCAGATGGCTCCCGAGGCCTACCGCCGGGTCCTCGACCTGAACCCGATGACGCACCTGGCGATCTCGTACCAGGAGGTGCTGTTCCACGTCGGACCGCACGGCCACTGGAAGTGGCTGATGCTCATGGCCGTCGTGTCCACGGCCGTCTTCTTCGCGGGGTACTTCGTGTTCGACCGCCTGCGCGACTCGTTCGCGGAGGAAGTCTAACCAGCGGCCGGGAGCCGGCGGCGAGCGGCGAGAGGCACCCATGACCAGCGCCATCGAAGCGGTCAACGTCACCAAGGTCTACCGCAAGTACGCGCGGAAGAAGCAGTTCGCCACGCTGAAGTCGGCGCTGCTCTCCGGCAGCCTCGTGAGCGAATTGCAGCCCGACGAGACGTTCGAAGCGCTGCGGGGGGTGTCGTTCTCGGTGCCGAAGGGCTGCACCTACGGCGTCATCGGGCGCAACGGCTCCGGAAAGAGCACCCTTCTGAAGTGCGTGGCTGGCATCACCCGGCCCACGTCCGGCTCCGTCACGGTGGACGGCCGGATTTCGGCCCTGATCGAGCTCGGCGCCGGATTCCATCCCGAGATTTCTGGCCGCGAGAACGTCTTCATCAACGGCATCATGCTCGGCCTGTCCAAGCGGGAGGTTCAGCGCCGGTTCGACGAGATCGTCGAGTTCGCCGAGCTGCAGGACTTCATCGATGCTCCGGTGAAGACGTACTCCTCGGGCATGTACATGCGGCTCGGCTTCGCGGTCGCGATCCACGTCGATCCCGACGTGCTGCTCGTCGACGAGGTCCTCGCGGTAGGGGACCAGGGCTTCACCGTGAAGTGCCTCGACAAGTTCGCCGAGTTCAGGCGCCGGAACAAGACGATCCTGCTCGTCACGCACTCGCTCGACCTGGTGGAGAAGTTCTGCGACCAGGCGCTGTGGCTGGACCGCGGCAAGACGCACGGCGAGGGTGACCCGAAGCTCGTCGTGACCGCCTATCTCGTGGACATCGAGAAGGCGGAAGAGCAGCTGCTCGCGAAGGAGGAGGCTGCCAGGGTTGCCCAGGCGGAAGCCTCGCCGGGCACGGGCGCCGCCGACGGCGAACAGCCGCAGAACCCGGTGGACACGGGCGACGCCCCAGCCGACATGTTCAAGGCGACCGAGGGCCGTTGGGGCGGCCGCGAAGTGGAGATCAGCGGCGTCACGATCGCCGACGGGGCCGGCACGCCCAGCCACGTCTTCCACTCCGGCGACCCGCTCACGCTCAGAATTGGCTACCGCGCGCACCACCCCACGCGAGACTTCGTGTTCGGCGTGGGGATCTTCAATGCGGACGGGTTCTGCTGCTACGGCACCAACACGAACATCGATGAGCTGGAACCCGATCGCCTGAGCGGCGAGGGCGAGGTCCGCTTCGTGATCGATCGATTGGACCTGGTCGAAGGGACGTACAAGTTCGACGTGGCCGTCCACAAGATGGACGGCTTCCCGTACGACTACCATCGCCAGCTCTACACCATCCGAGTCAAGGCGCGCCGCAAGGACGTCGGGATCTACCGCCCGCCCCATCGGTGGGAGACCACTGGGGACATCACGTTCCGGGCTCCGGGGACCGCATTCAAGAGCGGCCCGGACGAGGTCGCCGAGCGGTGACGGTGCTGGCCGATCGGGCCGCCGCGGCCGCCTGGGCGGCTGACCGCCGCGCCGAGGGCCGCCGCGTCGTCTTCACGAACGGCGTGTTCGACCTGCTCCATCCCGGCCACACCCGCTATCTGGCCGCCGCGCGTGCCGAGGGCGACGCCCTCCTCGTGGCCGTCAACTCCGATCGCTCGGTTCGCCTCCAGCACAAGGGCCCGGACCGCCCGATCACGCCGGAAGCCGAGCGGGCCGAGATGCTCGCGGCGCTCGCCGTCGTGGACGCGGTGGTCGTGTTCGACGAGGACACACCGCAGGCGATCGTCGCCGCCGTCCAGCCCGACGTGCTGGTCAAGGGCGCCGACTGGGCCGCCGACGCCATCGTCGGCCGCGACGTCGTCGAAGCGCGAGGCGGCCGGGTCGTCAGAGTGACGCTCGCGGCCGGGTATTCGACCAGCGAGCTCCTGCGCCGCGTCCGTCGCGGCTGAACCCGGATCCACCGAGCGGTCAGCGACGGCGTGCCCGTTCGCGGGCCTCCTTCCGCGCCAGGCGCGCCAGACCGGCCTCCAGGCGGGGCAGCTGCTGTGTCAGGCGGACGAACCGACGTTCGCGCGTGCCCCCCTTGGCCCGCAGCGCACGGGCCAGGATCCGACGGTCCTCCGTGGGCCACCGCTCCACGCCGCCCATGGCCTCGACAAGCGGCGCAAGGCGCTCCAGGCCCAAACACTCGCCGGGTGTCCACGACGCGATCGACCCGAGCGGCAGGACTCTTGCCAGGGTCCGAACCGCGCCCGTGACGGCCGCCCTCCGATCCCCCGCGTACTTCCGCACCACGTGCCTGGTCACGGCATAGCCGAGGTCGGCGAGTGAGATCGGCTCGTGGGCGTGGGTCCACGACGTCTCGAGGTGGAAGTACATGTCGCTCCGGGACAGGCGCTTCAGCATCTCCCTGGAACTGCGATACGAGGGATCGCCGGCGATGCGGAGGGCCTGCCGCTCGGCCAGCGCGCGCACGCCTGCGTCCACTGGCCGGAACCCGAGCTTGTAGTAGAACCAGAACGACCCCGAGTCCAGGCCCTCGTCGTTGCCGTCGCCTACCTGGTATCGGCTCACCACCAGCGTGCGAACGCCGAAGTGGTGCACGAAGAGCCTGAAGAACTCCTCGATCAGGAACGCCGACTCGCCGCTGCGGTACGCCGGAAAGATGTTGATGGCCATCTCTCCGTGATGGAACAGGAGCGCGCCGAGGCCGTAGCCCACGGGAACGCCGTTCCTGACGAACATCGCTCCCATGTTCGACTCGTGCGGGAGACGGATCGCCGGTTCGCACCCGAAGATGACGATCTCCAGACCCCTGCCTGGGCGGTAGACGTAGACCTCGTCCGGGCTGGCGCCTGCCAGCGGGTACAGCTCCCGCACCCGCGCCGCCAGCACGTCGTGGACGTCACCCACCAGACGCCGTCCCTTGGCCTTCGCCACAGGGCGCAGCGGTGGAGCGGGGGCCGACAGCGTCGCTCTCAGGTCCTTCGACCTTCCCTGCAAGGGTGCCGTCTGCCAAAACGGAGGGCTGCCGCCGGTTCGTTTCAGGGTGCGCGATCCGGCGCTGGCGTTGAGACTCCAGCGGACGGGAATCTCGGCCTGGTCGTACAGGTGTTCCTGCACGGCCTCCGGCAGCCCGGATGACGCAAACAGGTGCAGCAGAGCCGCGAGGCACGTCGGCGTCCCGGCGGTACGGTTGCTCTCCAGCCAGGCCTGCTCGTTGAACGCGTCGTCGTTGTCCACGGCATCGCTTTCGTGCCACAGCATGGCGGGCACAAGCGCGATTGGGATGTTCGCCGTGTCGCTCTCCCAATACGATTCCCAGTCGATCTCGACCGCGCGGGGATGACGGGCGGACAGGGCCCGCGCCAGGCGGAAGCTGAAGACATGTCCAACGGCGGTGTCCACGAGCCCGCTGTCATCGAGATCCCGGCCTGAGGCGTCCCCGGACGCCACGCGGTAGCGCCGTACGTCACCCTCGAACCGCCGCAACCGCCGTTCGGCCTCCGCCGCCGTCCGTGGGTCGTCGGCGTAGGCGAGGATGAACAGCAGCAGGTCGTGATACTCGACGAGGAGGTCCGGGTCCGCCAAGGCGGGACTGGCCCGCCGCATCAGTGTCAGCTTCCGCCGGCGTGCCTCAGGGCCGAACTCGGTCCGCGCCGCATGAAGCGCGGCCAGCCAGGCGGGATGCTCGCGGGAAGCCATCGAGTCGTAGGAAGATAGAAGTTTGTGCCGGTCCCGGTCCTGGCGGCAAGGGCCCGGCCGCACCAGGTATGTCCTCCTCCCTCGCCGTCCGGTCGATCCTCAAGAGCCTCGTCGCGCGCGAGGGGCTCGCCACCGACGGGCGAGCCGTGCATGGCCTGACGGCCCAGGCCAAGGCGCTCGTCGCGGCGGCCCTGGCCCACGATCGGCCAGCCAATCCCGTCGTGCTCGTGGTGCCGACCGACGCCGAGATCGACACCACCGTCGAAGACGTCCGCTTCTTCCTGGGTGCGCTCGACGCCGCGAGCGAGGCCACGACGGCGGGCACGGTCCTGCCGTTCCCGTCGCTCCAGGTCGATCCCTACCGCGCGCTGGCGCCGCACATGCGCGTGTCTTCGGCACGCGCCCGTGCCCTCCTGGCGCTGGCGACGTCGCGCGCCAGGGTGGTCGTGGCGTCCGGGGCGGCGCTCCTGCCGCGCCTCCCCGACCCGGCTGCGCTGGTGGCGCGGTCGCTCGGCGTGCGTACCGGCGCCGAGGTCGATCCGCAGAGTCTGGCATCGCTGCTCGTGGACGCGGGCTACGTGCGCCAGGACCCCGTGGACCAGCATGGCGAGTTCTGTCTCCGGGGAGGCATCCTCGACGTCTATCCCCCCAACGAGCTCTGGCCGGTGCGAATGGAGTTCCTCGGGGACCTCGTGGAGTCGATCCGGCGCTTCGATCCCGACACGCAGCGGTCCGTCGAGACCCTCGACCAGTTCCTCGTCGTCCCCGTACGCGAATCCACCGATCCATCGGACCTCCCCGTGCCCGCCGAACGGGCGGCGACGGTGTTCGACTACGTCGCGGCGCGAGGCGGCACGCGCCTCCTCCAGTCCGAACCCGACGAAGTCGCCGCGGCGATCCGGCGCCTGTTCGAGCACGTCGAGGCCAGCCACCGCGAGGCGGCGACGCGTTCCGACGCCTCGCGGGACCTCCCGACTCCGGCGGACCTCTTCGTGGCCCCAGCGGAAGTCGAGGCACGCCTTGCGAAAGCGGCGCCGCTCTCCGCCCTCGACGTCGACGCCGACCCCGGCTCGCATCACGTGCCGACGCAGCCCATCGCGCACTTCCGCGGGCGCATCCCGGACTGGATCGCAGAGCTGCGCGAGCGGCGCTCCGCCGGCGATGCCATCCTCTTCGTGGCGCATACGAGCGGCCGCGCCGAGCGCACCGTCGAAATGCTGGCCGACTACGACGTGCGCGCGGAGCTGGCCACGCGGACCACGGAGCTCTCGGCCGGCGCCGTGCTGGTCATCCAAGGCGGCCTTTCCCATGGCGTCAGGCTCGCGCGCGGCGGCGTCACGATCTACGCCGAGACCGACCTCTTCGACGACGACCGGCACAAGGGTGCGGCGGCGCGCAAGCGCTCCGCGGCCGCGGCCTTCCTGTCCGACCTGCGCGATCTCAAGGTGGGCGACCTCGTCGTCCACGTGGACAACGGCATCGGCGAGTTCGTCGGACTCAGGCAGATCGGCGTCGGCGAGACGGCGCACGAATTCCTCGAGCTCCGCTACCACGGCGACGACAAGCTCTACGTCCCCGTGGAACGGCTCGACCTCATCCAGAAGTACACGGGCGGCAGCCGGCCGGCGCTCGACAGGCTCGGTGGCGCCACCTGGGAAAAGGCCAAGACGCGCGTCAAGAAGGCGATGCGCGACATGGCGGAAGAGCTGCTGAAGCTCTACGCCGCCCGCAAGGCCGTCCCCGGCCACGGCTTCTCGGCCGACACGCACTGGCAGGAAGAGTTCGAAGCCGCCTTCCCGTACGAGCTCACGCCCGATCAGGCCACGGCCGTCGCCGACATCAAGCGCGACATGGAGTCCGCGACGCCGATGGATCGCCTGCTGTGCGGTGACGTCGGCTATGGCAAGACCGAGGTGGCGCTGCGAGCGGCCTTCAAGGCCGTGATGGATGGCAAGCAGGTGGCGATCCTCGCGCCGACCACGGTCCTCGCGTTCCAGCACCTCGAGACGTTGAAGACGCGGTTCGCCTCGTTCCCCGTCCGCGTGGACATGGTGTCGCGGTTCCGCACCAAGGCGGAGCAGACGGCGGCCCTGGACCAGCTCGCCGGCGGCCACCTCGACATCATCGTGGGCACTCACCGCCTGCTCTCGAAGGACGTACGCTTCCGTGACCTCGGCCTGCTGATCGTGGACGAGGAACAGCGCTTTGGCGTCGCGCACAAGGAGCGGATCAAGCAGATGCGCCGGAAAGTCGACGTGCTCACCCTCACGGCGACGCCCATTCCCAGAACGTTGAACATGTCGCTGGTCGGCATCCGCGACATGTCGGTCATCGAGACGCCCCCGAAGGATCGACTGTCGATCCAGACCCATGTCGCCAAGTTCGACCAGACCGTCGTCACCCGCGCCCTCAGGACGGAGCTGGCACGGGGCGGCCAGGTGTACTTCGTCCACAACCGGATCGAATCGATCCACTCCATGGCCAATCTGCTGCAGCGCCTGGTCCCTGAGGCACGACTCGCGGTGGGCCACGGCCAGATGAGCGAAGACTCGCTCGAGAAGACGATGCTCGACTTCGTCGCGCACCGGTTCGACGTGCTCCTGTCCACGACGATCGTCGAGAACGGGCTCGACATCCCCAACGCGAACACCATCGTGATCAACCGTGCGGACCGGTACGGGCTGTCGCAGCTGTATCAGCTGCGGGGGCGCGTCGGGCGCAGCGACCGCCCCGCCTACGCGTACCTGCTCATCCCGCCGGAGGAGACCCTGTCGGCGGTGGCGAAGAAGCGCCTGGCCGCCATCAAGGAGTTCAGCGACCTCGGAAGCGGTTTCCGGATCGCGGCGCTCGACCTGGAGATCCGGGGCGCCGGGAACCTGCTCGGCGGTGAGCAGAGCGGGCAGATCGACGCGGTCGGGTTCGAGATGTACATGAAGCTCCTCGAGGAGACCATCAAGGAGCTGAAGGGCGAGGATCTCGACGACGACGTCAGGGCGGTGGTCAATCTGGGCGTGGACTTCAGGATCCCGGACGCCTACGTCCCCGACATGAACCAGCGGCTCTCGGTCTACCGCCGGATGGCCTCGGCGCGCTCCGACGACGACGTCCGGGCCCTCCTCGACGAGCTCAGCGACCGCTACGGCGCGCCCCCGGCGGCCGTCCTGAACCTGGCCGACTACGGGCGGATCCGCGCCGCGGCGGATCGCCTCGGGCTCGAGACGATCGACCGGGACGGCGCCACCGTCGTCTACAAGTTCAGGGAGAAGACGAAGGTGGACCTGCCTCGCCTGCTGAACCTCGTGAAGGCGACGCCGGAGCTGCAGCTCGTGCCGCCGGGCAGCCTCAAGCTGGACCTCAGGAGCGGTGGCAGCAGCACCGGGCCCGGGGCCTCCCGCGCATGGTGGACGGCACGGGCGACGGCGGGTGAGGTCAAGGCCGGCTTCTCGAAGGCCGAGATCCAGCGCGCGGGGCCGTCGGACCCACGTGTCGAACGGGGGCTGCTGGACAAGGTCCTCGGTGTGCTCGGCGCCCTGGCCGACCACTAGGGCCGCGGTGGAGCCTCCGCTCGAAACGGCCGGCGCACGGGCCAGGTGGCCGCGTACCGGGAGTAAGCTAGGAACACAGCCATGAAGCAGTTGCTCAGTCTTGCACTCGTCCTCGGTTTCGCAGCCGGGTCCAGTACGACCCTTGGGGCAGCCGACATCATCGAGCAGATTCTCGTCAAGGTGAACGGCGAGATCATCACGAAGAGCGACCTCGAGCAGCGGCAGATCGCGGCCATCCGCCAGCGGCCCGAGGTGCAGTCGCTTCGCGGCGACGACGAGGCCCTGGCGAAGCTCCTCTCCGATGTGACGCCACAGGTGATCGTGGACGCCGTGGACGAGATGCTCCTGACGCAGCGGGGCAAGGAACTGGGCTACACGATGGGTGACGACCAGTTCCGGAACATCATCGAGAACATCCGCAAGGAGAACAAGATCGAGACCGACGAGCAGTTCAACCAGGCGCTGCAGCAGGAAGGCATGACGATGCTCGACCTGCGCCACCAGCTCGAGAAGCAGATGCTCGTCTCGCGCGTGCAGCAAGCCGAAGTGCTCGGAAAGGTCAGCGTCACCGACGACGAGGTCAAGGCGTACTACGATTCCCACCTCGCCGAATTCGCAACGACGCCGCAGGTCACGCTTCGCGAGATCCTCATTGCCGTCCCTACGACCGATGGCGCCGTAAACGTCGCCGTGGACGAGGAGAAGCGGGCCCAGGCCCAGGACGTCCACAGGCGGCTGACCGCCGGCGAGCCGTTCCCGCGCCTGGCCGCCGACGTCTCTGACGCGCCGTCCAAGGCCAACGGGGGTCTGCTTGGCGAGATCCAGTGGGCCGACATCTCACCGGAACTGCAGAAGGAGCTCGAGCCCCTCAAGCCGGGCCAGATCACGCGGGTGCTACGCACGACGCGCGGCTATCAGATCCTCAAGGTCGACGCCCGCACCGACGGCACGACCAAGACGCTCGACGAAGCCAGGGACGCCGTGTCGGAGAAGGTGTTCGAGAGCAAGCGGCGTGGCGAGTTCCAGAAGTACGTGGCGCGACTCCGCGACCAGGCGATTATCGAGTGGAAGAACGACGAGGTGAAGAAGGCCTACGAGGCCGGCCTCAAGGCGCAGGGCGACACGCCGGCTGCCGAGTCGAAGCCGGGGTTCTAGGCGCGCACCTGCCGGCGATCCACGTGCCCCGCTCCCGGCGGCCTCGAGGCCCCTGCGGTGGCCTGCGCCAGCGACGAACGTGACGATGATGAAGATCGGCTCCATCGAGCTCAGCTCGCCGCTCGTCGTCTCGCCCATGGCCGGCATGACGGACACGGCGTTTCGACGCCTCGTCAAGCGCCACGGCGGATGTGGCCTCGTCGTCAGCGAGATGGTCAGCAGCGAAGGCCTGGTCCGGGGGATGGACCGCACCCTCGAGTATGCGGAGTACACGGAGGAGGAGCGTCCGGTCTCGATCCAGATCTTCGGCGGCGATCCGGATCGAATGGCCGAGGCCGCCAGAGTCGTGGAGGCCATGGGCGCGGACGTCGTGGACGTCAACATGGGGTGCCCGGTGCCGAAAGTCGCGCGGCACCAGGCGGGGTGCAGCCTGATGAAGGATCCCGGTCAGGCCGCGGCCATCGTGGCCGCGATGACCAGGGCGGTGCGTATTCCGGTCACCGTCAAGATGCGCAAGGGCTGGGACGAAGGCCAGCTCAACGCCGGCGACGTGGCCGAACGCGTCGAGCAGGCCGGCGCCGCCGCCATCACCGTGCACGGACGCACCGCCCGCCAGAGCTACTCGGGTCAGGCCGACTGGGATTTCGTGGCAGATGTCGCCCGCCGCGTCTCGGTCCCCGTCTTCGGATCGGGCGACTGCGTCGAGCCCGGTCAGATCGTCGATCGCCTTCGACAGGGAGTGAGCGGGGTGTTCGTGGGTCGTGGCGTCCTTCGCAATCCGTGGATCCTCGCCCAGGCGGCGGACATGCTCGCTGGCCGGCCGCCGCGGACCGTGGCCGCCGAGGATCGCGCGCGCTTCCTGCTGGAGTACATCGATCTCCTCCTGGCCGACCGTTCAGCGGAGGCCACGGGATTCCGTCACGTGGCCCCCGGCGAGACCGACGCCGCGCCCGACTCGCGAGCCGGCGGACGCGGCCGATGGGTGGTCAACAAGGTTCGGGCTTTGTGCACGTGGTACACGAAAGGACTCGAGGGCGGATCGCACCTCCGGATCGCCGTGAACGCGGCCCCGACGGTGGACGCCGTGCGCGAGCTCGTGTCGCGCTTCTTCAGCGCCCCCGAGACCTTCGGCTCCCGTGAGGCCGAGGTCGACGAGCCCGCGGGCGCCGCGGCGGGCCGCTAGCCTCCGCGATGGGCCTGCGCGTCGCCATCGACCTGGACGGCACCATCGCCGACCTGTCGCGTGCGATGCATCGGATCGCGACGAAGAAGTTCCAGAAGCTCCAGAAGCGCGAGGCCGACGTCGAGAACGGCGGCGCGGCCGACGCGCAGTCCGAGCGCCCGACCCTGACGGATCTCGATCTGACGCCGTCCGATCTCGACAGGCTCTGGAACCACGTCCTCAAGACGCGCGACTTCTGGACGACCCTCGAAGAGACGGACGCGGGCATCGTGAAGCGCATCGCGGACCTGGCCGAGGATCGTCGATGGGACGTCCTCTTCATCACGACCAGACCGGCGTCCGCCGGCCGCACCACCCAGGTGCAAAGTCAGGAGTGGCTGGCGTCCAAGGGCTTCCGGCACCCGAGCGTGTACGTCGTGCGGGGATCGCGCGGCAGGGTCGCGACGGCGCTCGACTTGGACGCCGTCGTGGACGACCGTCCGGAGAACTGTCTCGACGTGGCGGCGGAATCGCCTGCGAAGGCGATCCTCGTCTGGCCCGGTCCGCTCGACGGGCTCGGCCCGGGAGTCGGGCGTCACGGTGTCGTCGTGCGACGGTCGATCGGCGAGGCCCTCGACGAACTCGTGGAGATGGATCGGGAACGGCGCGGGGGCGTCGTCAGGTCGATCAAGCGGATGCTCGGACGCCGGTAGCACCGGCGCCGTCGACGCTCAGCCCTTCTTCCCCCGGGGCGGACCCGGTCGGCCTCGGCCTCCGGCAGGCCGGCGAGCGAACCCCCCGCCACTCTTCGGTCCGCGGGGTCGACTTCCGCCGTCGCCCGAGGGCTTCGGCCGATCGCGCTGTTCGGGCTTGGGGCCGCGAGGCCGGTTGCCACCGCGATCGAAGGACTTGGGGCCGCGGTCGCGCCACTCGGGCTTGGGGCCGCGAGGCCGGTCGCTACCGCGGTCGAAGGACTTGGGGCCGCGGTCGCGCCACTCGGGCTTGGGGCCGCGAGGCCGGTCACCACCGCGGTCGAAGGACTTGGGGCCGCGGTCGCGCCATTCGGGCTTGGGGCCGCGAGGCCGGTCGCCACCGCGGTCGAAGGACTTGGGGCCGCGGTCGCGCCACGCCGGCTTGGCACCCCGCGAACTGCCGCGATCCCTCCGGGCCGTCTCCGGCGACGCCTTGTCGTCCGCGGGCACGTCCGGCGCGTCGTCCCGAGGACGATCGACGACGTCGGAATCCGCTTGCTCGAACGACTCCGGTTCCTGGTCGCCGGCCTCCGGGCCGACGATGCCCGGCGGCAGGGCGTCGTTCTCGAATGGCGCGAAGGTCTCGGGATCGCCGTCCGATCGCCGGTGACCGGGGCGCGATCGGACCATCTTCTTGAAGCGATCCCATTTGGCTTTCTTGGCGAGCTGGAACTTCTCGCGGGGATCGCGATGCTCGCCGCCAGGGCGCCAGCTCTTGGTTCGTCGGGTCGCATCCTCCGCCGGCGGCACCAGCGAGCCATCCGGAGCCACCGTGTAGCCTGCCGCAAGCGTCTCGCGCGCTTCCTCGCGCGATTCCCAGAGCCGACCCCTCTGGAACCACCGCATTTGGGCGCCCGGGTGCTTCACCTGGAGTCGCTTCAAGGTCGGCAGCAGTTCATCGGGCTCCGCGGCGCGGAACGCCGTCGGCCCTCCATCCACCAGGATGGTCCAATACGCGTAGCGGGGTGGCATCTGATCGATCCTACTCGCTGTGCCCGCCGGTCCAGGGCGACAACTCGCGCGGCGGGGTCACGGCGCAACCGGATCCGGGAGGCGCTTCAGCTTCTCGACGAGCGTCGTCCGCTTCAGGCCGAGGATGCGCGCCGCGTCCGCCCGGTTCCCGCGGGTGCGCGTCAGCGCACGGGAAATGAGGTCGCGCTCGATCCGTGCGAGGACCGTGGGTAGGTCGATGCCAGCGTCGGGCAGTTCCACGACGGGCGCCGTTTCGACGGGGACGGCCTGAATTTCCGGGGGGAGATCTGGGACGTCGAGATTCGGGCGCGAGCCGCGCAGGATGAGCGCGCGCTCGACGGCATTCTCGAGCTGACGGACGTTGCCGGGCCACGAGTAGGCCATCAGGCGTCGCATCGCGTCCTGCGAGACCAGCACGTCCGGAACCTCGCCCTCCGTGTCACGCGCCAGGACCTTGCGGACGAAGTGCTGCACGAGCAGCGGCACGTCGTCGGCGCGGTCGCGAAGGGGAGGCAGTTGCAGAGGAATGACGTTCAGCCGGTAGAACAGATCTTCCCGGAACGTCCCGTCAGCCACCATCTTGGCCAGGTCGGAATTGGTCGCCGCCAGGACGCGCACGTCCACCCGGATCGTCCGGCTCTCGCCGACCCGCTCGAATTCACGTTCCTGCAATACCCGCAGCAGCTTCTGCTGCAGGCCGATGGACATCGTCCCTACCTCGTCGAGGAAGAGCGTGCCGTGATCGGCCTGTTCGAGCCTTCCCTGACGGGTCGCCACCGCGCCCGTGAAGGCCCCACGGGCGTGGCCGAAGAGCTCCGCTTCGAGGAGGCTCTCGGGAATGGCGCTGCAGTTCAGGGCGACGAACCGGTGATGCCGCCTGGGGCTCGTCTGGTGAATCGCCCTGGCCACCACTTCCTTGCCGGTGCCGGTTTCGCCGGAGATGAGAACCGTGGACCCGCTGGGCGCGACCGCCTCGATCATCTCGCAGAGCGACCGCATGACGCGGCTCTGCCCGATGACCCCCGGCAGTCCGTCGCGTTGCTCGAGCTGCTTGCGGAGGTACGCGTTTTCGGAGCGCAGCCGGCGCTGTTCGAGCGCAGAATCCAACACGTGCAGCAGCTCTTCGAAGAGGAACGGCTTGCTGATGAAGTCGGCCGCCCCACGCTTGATGGCGTCCACGGCGTCCTTCACCGTCCCGTAGCCCGTCACGACGATGGCCACGATCCCGGGATACCGCTGGAGGGCCTCGGCGAGCACCTCCCGGCCGTCGATGCCAGGCAGCCGCAGGTCGGAAATGACGACGTCGAAGGCGAAACGCTCGAGCTTCTCGAGGGCTTGCTCTCCCGACGACGCCTCCGTTACGGTGTAGCCAGCGTCGGCCAGCCGTTCGGCCGTGACGGTGCGCAGACCGTCTTCGTCGTCGACGAGGAGAAGATGGGTAGATTCGGCCACTTGCGTGACGGGGGCGGTGAGCGTCAATATCCTGACAGCGTCGTCGGCGTGCGGTCAACCTCGAAATCTGACCGGAGTGGCACAACCCTGCCCTAATCCCCACCACTCAGCATCCGATACCAGCCTGTGAAGGAGAACTACCCGTGGAACGTCAGACCATCAGCATCATGAAGGCGTGCGAGCTCGTGGGAGTCAGCCGGCGGACGATCTACAACTGGATCGCTGCAGGCAAAGTCGAATACGTCCGGACGGCCGGCGGCAGCATCCGGATCTTCGTGGATACGCTGTGGCGTCAGCCCGATGGCAGCGCCCGCGCCGGTTCCAGCCCCGCGGCGTAGCTTTGCCGCGGTTTCTGGTTCGACCGCGAGCGTGCCCGTGAAGTCGTCGACCATCTCACCGGAAACAGGCCCACAGGCGCCTCCAGACGTCCTGCGTGGCCTGTTTCATCAGCTTGGCAATCAGCTCGGCGTCATCCTCGCCAACGCCGAACTGATGGAGCTCAAGCTCGTGGACCCCACCCAGCGCGCCCGCGCCGCGCACGTCGTCCACGCTGCTCTCGAAGCCATGGCTGCAACCCGCAGCCTTCGCGAGCAGTCCGGCATCTAGCCGGCCCCGCCAATCCTCGTCCATCCTCGACCAAATTTGGCGCTCGCCAAGCCGTCATGGGCTTGGCCTGCGCGCTGTGGCAGCGTCAGCACTCTGACAGGCTCGACGAGACTTCCCACGTGTTCCTGTGTCTTTACACTGATTCACGACGAATCCGTAAGCCATTAACTATCAACCACTTAGCCACAAATTTCGCAGCGATCGCGCCTCCACCGGAAGGACTGGGCGATTCTGGCATTGCCGATGCAAGGGCTCGCGGCGTCACCAACCCCCCGGTCGACAAACTGGAGCCCGATTCCGATGAGCGCCGAGCAGACAGTCGAGCAGATCAACCCCCGAGTAGAAGCAGGCCTTCCCTTCGTCGAGGCGCTCGCACGTCGCGTCGCCGCCACGATGCCGCACTCTATCGACTTGGGTGACCTGGTGCAGGACGGCGTCATCGGCCTCATCGACGCCGCGAAGCGATTCGAGGAATCGCGCGGCATCAAGTTCGAGACGTTTGCCGAGCGTCGGGTGCGGGGCGCCATGATCGACGCCCTCCGCAAGGACGCCTGGCCGCGCGGCGTGCGCCGCGTGCGCCGCGAACTCGAAGCGGCGCGCGAGCGGCTCCGCCTCACGCTGGGCCACGAGCCCTCGCTGGCCGACCTGGCCGCCGCCGTGGGCTCCGATGAGGAGCGTCTCGGCAAGGTCATCGTCCGCATCAACACCATCGAGCAGACCTCGCCGCTCTCGTGCGCCGAGAACGTCGACGAGTCGCAGCTGCCCGCGGTCCTCGTGCCCGTGGAGAGCGAGCGCCCCGATGCCGCCTACGAGCGCAAGGAAGTCCAGGACCGCGTCCGCAACGCCATCGGCTCGCTGCCGCCGCGCGAGCGCCGCGTCATCGCGCTCTACTACTACGGCGAGGTGACGATGAAGGAGATCGGCGCGGAGCTCGGCGTGAACGAGTCGCGCGTGTCACAGCTCCACGCACGGGCGCTGCGGCGCCTCCGCGAGGCGCTCGGACCGGACGCCACGCCCGTCACGTCCATCCAGGCGATCCGCCAGGCCGTCGTGGCGTTCGAGCACCGTCCGCGCATGGCGCGCGCCGCCCTGCCAGCCGCGGAGACGCTCGCCGCCACCGGGACCGACGATCGGGCCGAGCGCCGAGGCGTGGTGATCGACTACGCGAGCGCCTCGCGCGCCGCGCGAAGCAAGTCCGCGAGCCTGAACGGCTTCGAGAGCCACCGGCATCCGCTCTCTTCCAGGAAGCGCTCGGCCTCGGTACCGGCCACGTCGCCGGTCACGAAGATCACGCGCCGCGCGAGTGCCGGCGTCGCCGCCGTCATGGCCCGGTAGAACCGGATGCCGTCCACGCGCGGCATCTTCAGGTCGCACACGATCAAGTCGTAGTGGCGGTCGGCGACGCACGCGAGGCCTTCCTCGCCGTCGCCGGCGCGATCCACGACGAAGCCGGCCTCCACGAACGCGTCATTGACGGCGCTGGCCAGCGCCGCCTCGTCCTCCACCACCAGTACTCGGGCGCCCCGGAAGACGTCCCGTTCGGTCGGCGGCGCGGCATGGCGCCTGGCAACGGCCGCTTTCGCCGGCGTCACGGGGAACTCGACGAAAAACGAGGCGCCAGCCCCGCTCCGTGACTTGAGCGTGATGCGGCCGCCGTGTTCCTGCACGATGGCGTAGGCCACGGTCAGCCCGAGGCCCGTCCCCTTCCCGACCTCCTTGGTGGTGAAGAAGGGGTCGAAGATCTTGCCCTGGACGTCCTCCGGCACTCCGGGTCCGTCGTCGTTCACCTCGAGTACGACGACCTGCTTCGCGCTGTCATGCCACGTCCGGATCACGATCGTGCCGCGGCCGTTTGCGCCGAGCATCGCCTGCTCGGCGTTCATCAGCAGATTCAGCAGCACCTGCTTCACCTGGTGGCCGTCGGCGAAGACGGGGGGCAGGCCGGCCGCCAGCGCCGGAATGACCGAGATGTTCGTGATCCGCTGCTCGTACGCGCGCAGGCTCAGCGTCTCGCGGATCACCTCGTTCATGTCCACCATGGCGCGTGTGCTCTGACGCTTCCGAGCGAAGGTCAGCAGGTTGCGCACGATGCGGGCCGCCCGCTCCGATTCACCGAGGATGACGTCGAGCCCCCGCCGCATGGGATCGTCGCCCGATACCTGCTGCGCGAGGCGCTCGGCCCACGACAGGATGGTCGCGAGCGGGTTGTTCAGCTCGTGCGCCACGCCGGAGATCGTCTGGCCCAGCGCGGCCATCTTCTCGGTCTGCAGCAGCTGGTAGTAGAGGTCGCGTGACTGGTTCTCGAGCTGCTTGCGCTCGCTGACGTCGCGGACGAGCGCCTCCACGCGCATCTCCCCGGACGGTCCGGGCGGATCGGCGGTGGCCGTCACCTCGATCCAGACGGGCGTGCCATCGGCGCGACGCAGGCGCAGGAGGTAGTCGGCGACGGAGCCCGCGGCCGCGAGCCGCTCGAGAAAGGCGGTGCGTGCCTGCGGATCGACGAACCGGGCGGGGTCGAAGGGCCGGACCTCCCGCTCGATCGCCTCCGGCGGGAAGCCGAGCACCAGCTTCAAATGAGGATTGGCGGCGAGCGTGGACGACGACGACGAGCCGAGACGGCCGATATACACCCCTTCGTGCACGGCCTCGAACAGGCGTGCGAAGGCTGCCGCGCGGTCGTCGATCACGGAGTCCACGGCGCCGTGCTACTGCTTCTTGACGGGGACGGGAGGGGTCGGCGTCTTCGTCGGATAGTGCGGCGTCCACTTCCGCTCGATGGAGGCGCGGATGGAGCCCGGATCGGCGCCGGAATTGTGCAGCTGCATCGCGTCACGCGCGACATCGATGCACACGGCTCAACCGAATCCGTGCATGTCCCACTGCGTCACGTTGCCCCTCGCGTCACGGGAGCGGACGAAGCAGGACTCGTTGTCAGAATGGCCCTCGGCCTCACAGCCGCAGTAGCAGGGGACGTACCGCAGCACCTCGGGATGCTGGGCCGCGAAGTCGTACACGGCCCGCGTGAGCCCGAGCGGTCTCGCCGCGGCATACCCCGTGGTGATGAGCGGAGGCGTCGTGACCTTGGGGACCTGCTGGCGCTGCGCCGCCGCCGCCTGCGGCCGGGCGGCCGGGGTCTGGCGGGCGACCAGTCCGGTGCCCGCGATCAGCGCCAGCCCCACGCCGAGCGCCCCCACCCGTACGGAGGTTCGCATGCGCGTACTTTAGCAGTTCGCTCCGGCGGCCACCGCCTGAAATCACGTGGTGTACCCTTCCAGCGTGAGCAGCCGCCTTCCGCCGGTCCGCCAGCTCGAGGCCGACCAGACCGGCTTCGGTTTCTACCTGTGCGCGCGCAAGGACGTCCGCGTCGGGAAGGGCGGCGAGTACCTCGCGCTGGTGCTGCAGGACGCGACTGGGCAGGTGGCAGGGCGCGTGTTCGACGGTGTCGACCGGCTGAAGGGCGACTTCGACGCCGGAGAGTTCGTCCGCGTCGAGGGCCGCACCGGGAGCCACAACGGCGAGCTCCAGATCGTGGCGAGTTCGCTGCGCCGGGTGAACCGCGACCAGGACGCGCCGCAGGGCTTTCGCGAAGAGGACTGCGTGCCGTCGGCGCCGCGGCCGGTGGGCGACATGTGGGGCGAGCTGACGACGCTCGTGCAGGCCGTCGGCGACCGGCACCTGCGGGTGCTGCTGGCGCGCCTGCTGGCCGACCACGAAACCGCGTTTCGGGAGTGGCCGGCAGCCCAGCAGATCCACCACGCCTACCGGGGCGGGCTGCTCGAACACGTCCTGTCGATGGCGACGGCCGGGAAGGCGCTGGCCCGCCACTACGGCGCCAGCGAGGACCTCGTCGTGGCCGGCGCCGTCGTGCACGACATCGGCAAACTCCAGGAACTGGCCTATGACGCCGGCGCGATCAGCTACACCCGCGACGGCAACCTCATCGGACACATCGCGCTCGGGCTCGTGATGGTGCGCGAGGCCGTGAAGGGGATCAGCGGCTTCCCCGACGACCTGCGCGCCGAACTCGAGCACTTGGTCGTGGCCCACCACGGCGCCAGGGACAGGGGCTCGCCCGTGGAGCCGAAGAGCGTCGAGGCGTTCATCCTGGCGGCCGTCGACGACCTCGACGCGAAGCTGCACCAGGTGCGGCAGGCGCTCGACGAAACCGGCACCGATCCCGAGTTCACCACATGGCACCGGCGGTTCGGCCGCGTGCTGTACCGCGGACGGCCCTCGACCTGACGCCCGGGCTCAGCCCTCGTGGCTGGACGTGCCGTCGGCCTTGGGTCCCATCGCGAACGTCATCGTTCCCCGAACGAGGAGCCGGTCGCCGACCCTCGCGAACCCCGTCAGAACGCCCATGCGGCTCCTGAGCCGGACGACGCGGACCTCGATGTCGATCGAATCGCCGGGCACCGCGTGGCTCTTGAAGCGAACGCGTTCGATGCCCCGGAAGTAGACGAGGTGCCCGGCATGTTCCGGCTTGGCCAGGATCAGGATGCCCCCGACCTGCGCGATGGCCTCCGTCAACACCGTCGGCGGCAGCACCTGGCGTCCCTGCTCGTCCGGCGGCGACAGGTACCGCTCGGTGGCCGTGACGTTCTTCACTCCCACGATGCGCACGTCGGGTTCGAACGCCGTGATGCGATCCACCAGCAGGAATGGATAGCGGTGTGGAAGGATGCGGGCGATGGCCGCCTGGTCGAGCGGAAGGGTCAGCGAGTCCACGGGCGCCCGTAGTATCCCACGCCCGAACGCTGCGGGGCGAGAACGCTCTATACTGCACGTTTGGCGCGCGTCGTGCCGCGCCGGGAGGACGACGTGCGCATCGCCGCCTGCACTCTGGTTGCCGCCCTCGCGTTGCCGTCTGCATCGCTCGCGCAGGAGCGTCCCGTCACCTTCGACGACGTGCTGGCGCTGCGGGCCGTGTCCGCGCCCGCCATCTCCCCCGCGGGCGACGCCGTGCTGTTCGTGGTGCGCGAGTGGCAGGACGGCAAGGGCGGCAAGAAGGAGAGCCGAAGCCACGTCTGGAAGGCTCCCGCCGACGCCAGTGTCCCGGCGCGCCAGATCACGTTCGGGGAACGCGAAACCCAGCCGTCCTGGTCGCCGGATGGCCGCTACATGAGCTTCGTTGCGGCGCGCGGACACGCCAGCGAGCCGGGCACGTCCCAAATCTGGGTGATGCGGAGCGACGGCGGCGAAGCCTGGGCCCTCACGTCCGCGGCCGCCGATGTCGAGCAGTACGCGTGGGCGCCGGACAGCCGGCACGTGGCGTTCACCGTCGCCGACGCCGAGACGGCCGACGAGAAGGCCGCGGTGGAACGCCGCGACGACGAACGGCAGTTCGAGCGGCCGTCCCGTCCCGTCCACCTGTGGATCGTCGACCTGGATACCAAGGGCGCCGCGCGTGTCACGAGCGGCACCGACGTCACCATTCAGGGCGCGCTCTCGTGGTCGCCCGACTCCACCCGTGTGGCCTTCGCCGCCGGCCCCTCGGCGCTGCTCCGCGACGGCCGCCGCGACGTCTACATCGCCGACACGGCCACGAGCGCGCTTGAAAAGGTCAGCGCCAACTTCGGGCCCGACAGCAATCCCCGCTTCTCTCCCGATGGACGATCGCTGGCCTACCTGTCGGAACCGGTCACGGCGCCCGCCATCGGCGACGGCACACCGCCTGGAACGGTGGGGCAGTCGCGGATCATGATCTACGACCTCGCCTCGAAGCAGACCCGCGACGCGACAGGGCAGCTCACGGTGGACCCCGGAAGCCTGCACTGGACCCCTGACTCCACAAGGTTGGTCTTCACGGCGGGGACGCGCGCCTACAACGAGGCGTGGATGCTGGATGTCGCATCGGGCGACGCCTCCCAACTCACGAAGGGCAAGACGCTGCAGATCGGCACGTTCAGCCGGGACGGGTCGAGGGTCGCGCTCACGATGGACTCGCCGACGGCCCCGGCGGACGTCTACGTGGCCGACGCCCGGTTCGTCTCGCCGCGCCGGGTGTCGGACGTGAACCCCGAAGCGCGCCAGTTCCAGCTCGGCGAGACCGAAGTCGTCACGTGGAAGAGCACGGACGGCGTGGCCGTGGAAGGCGTCCTGCTGAAGCCCGTCGGCTACGACCCGGCCAAGCGCTATCCCCTGCTCGTCGTGGTTCACGGTGGTCCGGCCGGCGCGTACGTGGACAACTACCGCGTCGGCGGCCTCGAAGGCGGCCAGGTCTGGGCCGGCGAAGGGTGGGCCGTGTTCTACCCGAACCCCCGCGGCAGCACGAACTACGGCGAGAAGTTCCTGCGCGCCAACGTCGCGGATTGGGGCGGCGGTGACTTCCGGGACATCGACACGGGCGTGGACGCGCTGGTGGCGCGTGGCATCGCCGACAAGGACCGGCTGGCCCTGATCGGCTGGAGCTACGGCGGCTACATGACCGCCTGGTCGATCACGCAGACGACGCGTTACAAGGCCGCGATGGTCGGCGCCGGCCTCACCAATCTCTGGAGCATGTACGGCACCAACGACATCCCCAACGTGCTGGTCGGATACTTCGGCGGCATCGCCGGGAAGGAGACGCTGCCGCTCTACGTCAATCGCTCGGCCATGAGCCACATCGACCGCGTGACGACGCCGACCCTCATCCTCCACGGGGGAAACGATCAACGCGTCCCGACGGGACAGTCGCTCGAGCTCTATCGGGGATTGAAGGATCGGGGCAAGGAGACCGAGCTCGTGTTCTACCCGCGCGAAGGGCACGGCATCAGCGAGTACTTCCACCAGCAGGACCGGCTCACCCGCATCCACGACTGGGTGACCGGGCACGTCTCCGGCCAGGCGGCGAAGCCGGCCTCCCAGCGTCGATGAGCGCTGCCGCCACTCCTGGGCCGAACGGCGCGTCGGTCCGGCCGTCCGACCAGGAACGGCTCGCGACGCTGTTCGCGCTCAGCCGGGAGGTGACGGGATTCCTGCACCTCGACGAGCTGCTGAGCACCATCCCGCGCCTGATTTCGCGGCTGACCAACTTCGACGTGTTCTCCGTCTACCTGATGGACGAGGACGAGAGCGGGCTGCGCATCGCCTACGCCGAGGGGTACCCGGAAGAAGCCGCCAAGCGGGTTCGGCTGGCCCCCGGCCAGGGCGCCGTCGGCACGGCCGTGCAGGAGCAGCGCTCCATCCTCCTGAACGACGTCGCGGAGGATTCGCGCTACCTGGCCATCGTGCCCAACGTGCGGTCGACGCTGGTCGTGCCGCTTCGATACAAGGGCAAGGCGATTGGCGCGCTGAACCTGCTCAGCGGCCGGCTCGGCGCGTTCGACGAGAGCGACGAGGCCATGCTCCGCGCCTTCGGCGCGCCCGTGGCGCAGGCGATCGTGAACGCGCGCCTGTTCGCGTCGGAGCGCGAGTACGCCGACACGATGGAGATGCTGGCCGAAGTCGGCCACGAGATGAGCGCCATCCTCGACCTGGACGAGCTCCTCACCAGGGTCGCCCACCTCGTCAAGCGCGTCATCGACTACCGCACGTTCGGGATCGCGCTCCTGACCGAGGCGACCGGGCTCATCGAGTTCAAGGTGGCCATCCACTACGGCGAGGGCGCGGACACGTCCGCCGTCCGCGTCGGCGAGGGGCTGCTCGGGTACGCCGTGCAGCACAAGGAGATCGTGCTCGTCCCCGACGTCTCGAAGGACCCGCGCTACATCAACGCCGTCCCGGACGCGAAGTCCGAGCTCGTCGTACCGCTCCTGGTGAAGGACCGGTGCATCGGCGCGTTCGATCTCGAGAGCCCCGAGCTGAATGCCTTCTCCAAGCGCCACGTCGAAGTGCTGAAGCTGCTGGCCGCCGAAGCGGCGGTCGCCATCGAGAACGCGCGGCTGTGGGAGGCGCTGAGCGAGAACGAGGAACGGCTCGAAAAGGAGCTCCGGTTCGCACAGCGCGTCCAGATGGCGATGCTGCCGCGCGAGCTGCCGAAACGCCTGCGGTCGGTCGACGTCGCCTGGCGGTTCGAGCCCGCGCGGGAGCTGGGGGGCGACCTGTACGATTTCCTGTCGCCCGAACCGAACCAGCTCATCGTCGCGGTTGGCGATGTCTCGGGCAAGGGCGTGCCGGCGGCCCTGTACAGCGTGTTCGCCGGCGAGGTCGTGCGGGGCCGCACCTACCGTCGCCGGGCGATGCCGAACCGCACGGGACCGGGGCCGACCCTGACGTCGATCAACCGCATCCTGCACGAACGGCAGCTCGAGGAGTACTACTGCACGCTCTGCTACACCGAGTTCGACCTGCGCAACCACACGGCGACACTGGCGAACTCGGGCCTGCCGTTTCCGATCCGCTGCTCGGCCGACGGCGCCGTCTGCGAGCACCTGGCGCTGCCCGGCGTGCCGCTGGGGTCGTTCGGCACCACCACCTACGACGAGATCGTCGTGCCCGCCAACGCCGGTGACGTCTTCGTGTTCTTCTCCGACGGTATTTCCGAGACGTTCAACGGCGACGGCGCGGAGTTCGGCTCTGCCCGGATTGCCGAGATCGTGCGCGATCATCGCGACCGCCCCGCGGCCGAGATCGTGGACCGGATCTTCGAGTCGATGGAAACGTTTCGCGGCGACGCCGAGCAGAACGACGACCAGACCGCGGTCGTCGTCCGCATCCTCTCGTAGCGCCAGCCAGGTCGTTGCGGCATGGCGCGCGGTCGCGTGCGCCAGTCCCACCGCGGTGACGCCCGCGCCCCTCCCCGGGGCCGGCGGTCCCAGGGCTCATCGAACCGCGAACGGCAGGTCGGAGGCGGATGGACGGGAGGACGGTCTCGGCCGGGGTTCGCCCCGTCGCTGTGGCGGCGCCGGCCGCTTCCGGTGCGGAGCTAGTGTCCCGGAACCGAAGTTCGCTGACATGCTCCGGGAGGGGCATCCCGCCTCGCGGCGTTGCTCCTCCCTCAAATACTCAAGGTATTTTCGGTCGTCGCGCCTGGCGATCCCGGCGCCGCGCCCGGATCATGTGTCACCGAACTTCGGTTCCGGAACACTAGTGGTGCTCGTCCACCGCGGTCGCGGCGGACAGGTAGATCGCCGTCAGGATCATGAAGATGAACGCCTGCAGCGGACCGACGATGAGGCCGAGCGCCTGAATGGGCAGTGGCGCGATGAAGGGCACGATGCTGCCGATGATGAGCACCACGAGGTGCTCGCCGAAGATGTTGCCGAAGAGGCGCAGCGTCAGCGACATCACGCGCGACAGGTGGCTGATGATCTCGATGGGCAGCATCAGCGGCGCCATCACCTTGGGAACGCCGGGAGGGAACGCGAAGTGGAGCAGGTAGCTCACGATGCCCTGCGCCTTGACGCCCTCGAAGTGGTAGTAGAGCCAGGCCACCAGCGCCAGCGCGAACGGCACGTTCACGTTGCTCGTCGGCGCGCCCAGCCCGGGAATCTGTCCCATCAGGTTGCCGATGAGGATGAAGAGGAACACGGTGCCGACGACCGGCAGGAACTTCTTGCCCTTGTGGGGCATGAGGTTCTCGAGCTGCTCGACGAGGAACCCCACGACGTCCTCGAGGACGATCTGGAGCTTGCCGGGATTCTCGACGCTGAGCCGGGACCGCACGATGAGCCCGATCGCGCCCAGGAACAGGACGATCAGGGCGCAGAACACCAGGTAGTCGGGCACGTGGATGCCCGCGGGCCCCAGCAGGGCATTCACGAGATCGACGAGCGGTGAGGGGTGTTCGAGCTGCTCCACGAGCGGTCGATTGTACCTGATTTCACAAGGTCGGGCAAAGAAGAAGCGCCGGGCCGACGTGGGACATCGTCGACCCGGCGCGATTCGAAAGCCTTCTCCGCGCTGCGGCTACGGTTCAACGGCCTTCGAAGTCTTTCTTGGTCAGTCACTTAACTAGCGATAGCGAATCCGCTGCTCCCTGACATGGAGCCCCAGGGGGCGTCCGCCGAGCACGGCCACGTCCTGGACCTTCCCGCGGACCTCCACGCGCGCTCCCCTGCCTGGAACCCGCTTGTCGGTCGAGACCACCGTGATTTCGCCGGTGCCGTCGTCGATGCGGTAGACGTTGAAGCCCACGAGCGGCACGCCCCAGGACGTCGTGACCGTGCCGGTCAAGGTGACCGAATGGTCGACGAACCGCCCGGGCTGCGACTGCACCTGCTGAATGGCGGGACGGCCCGGGACGGAAGCGCACGCCCCGGCGAGCATCACGACGACGAGCAGCGCTGCGGCCGACCAGACGATCTTCAACGGGACGCGCATTGGTGGCCCTCCTGTGGGCGTTGTCGGTGAGCGCAACGGATCGTGAACGTGCTGCCGGGATGCGGCGATGCCAGCGCCTGCCTGATGAAGCGCACCCCGGTGATCCGCCGCGCTCGATCCTACTCACAATCAAGAGACGTGCCGAGGCCGGCGATCGGGACGTGATCGAAGGATTTCCGCGGAAACTCGGGGCTTCTTCACGGGTGAGTCGACGCAGGGCGCCTCGACCGTCGCATCTGGCCGTCCTTGAGCAGGGACGCCTGACCTCCGCGGGGGACCGACCGGGGTCGCCGAGGCTCGGCCGGGTCCATCGCCGGCGCCGTTCAGTAGACGCTCAGGTAGCGATCCCGTTCCCAAGGCGAGACGTGCCGGATGTACGCGTCCCACTCGTCCCGCTTGGCGGCCAGGAAGTGCGCGAAGATGTGGTCCCCAAGTGCGTCCCGGACGAGCTCGCTCTTCTCCAGCTCGTCGAGCGCTTCGGCCAGGGTGGACGGCAGGTCGTCGATGCGCAGGTGCCGCCGCTCCCTGTGGCTCATCTTGAAGATGTTCTTGTTGACCGGCGGACCCGGGTCCATCTCGTGCACGATGCCGTCGATGCCGGCCCGCAGCATGAGCGTCAGGGCGAGGTAGGGGTTGCAGGAGGGGTCGGGGAGGCGCAGCTCGACGCGGGTGGCATCGCCGCGGGCGGCCGGGACACGGACGAGCGGGCTGCGGTTGCGCTCGGACCACGCCACGGCCGTGGGCGCCTCGTGCCCGGGCACCAGTCGCTTGTAGGAGTTGACGAGCGGGTTCGTCACCGCGCAGTAGGCGCGCGCGTGGCGCAGCAGGCCGCCGATGTAGTGGAGACAGGCCGCGCTCAACTGCCACTCACGATCAGGGTCGAAGAAGGCGTTGGCCTCGCCCTTCCGCAGCGTCTGGTGGGTGTGCATGCCCGATCCGTTCACGCCGAAGATCGGCTTCGGCATGAAGGTGGCGTGCAGGCCGTTGCGCTGGGCGACGTTCTTCACGATGAAGCGGAAGGTGCTGATGTTGTCGGCCGTGCGCAGCACGTCGTCGTAGCGGAAGTCCACTTCGTGCTGTCCCGGCGCCACTTCGTGATGGGCCGCTTCCACGGTGAATCCCATCTGCTCCAGTGCCAGCACGATCTCGCGCCGCACGTCCTCGCCCTTGTCCACCGGCGCCAGGTCGAAGTACCCCGCCGTGTCGTGGGTGACGGTGGTCGGTCCGCTGTCGGCGCGCTGGAACAGGAAGAACTCCGCCTCGGGGCCCGCGACCATGCGGAAGTCCATCACCCTGGCGCGGGCGATCGCCCGCTTCAGGGCCGAGCGCGGGCATCCCTCGAACGGCGAGCCGTCCGGATTCGCGATATCGCACGTGACGCTGCCCACCTTGGCGCCGCTCGCGTCCGGCCACGGGAGGACCTGGAACGTGTCCAGGTCCGGCTTCAGGTACATGTCGGACTCTTCGATGCGGACGAAGCCCTCGATCGACGAACCGTCGAAGAGCACCTGACCGTCGAGCGCGTCAGCGAACTGCCGGTCGGGCACCTCCACGTTCTTCACGACGCCGAGGATGTCGGTGAACTGCAACCGCAGGAACTTCACCCCTTCGCGTCCCGCGCGCTCGAGAATCTCGGCTTTTCGGTCCATGGGCGGCAGCGCCAGTATACGGCCGGCTCTGCCCGGCCTCCCGCCGGCCAACATTCCTGGCGCGGCGTCTGATGGAAGGGACCACGGGACCCCTGGCGGCGCGCCGCCAGGGCCCCGCGTCATCGAGGAGAGCCGACATGAAGAGGCATCGAACGGTCGTCATCACCGGCCTGCTCGCGACAGCGGTTGCTGTCGCCGTGGCAGGCCTCGCCGCGCGCACTGGTGACGGGCAGACGTGGAGTACCCGCGGAGAGCGAACCGATCAGCCCGACGGCCGGCGCGGCACCGGCGTCTTCATCGCCGGCGACGGCGAACGGCAGGTCTTCGCTCTCGACGGCCGCGGAAGCCAGCTTGGCGTGATGGTCAGCGACGCGGACGAGGCAGGCGCCAGGGGCGTGCGCGTCGACGAGGTGCAGGAAGACAGCGCCGCTGCCAGGGCCGGCGTGAAGGAAGGTGACGTGGTCCTCGAGTTCGACGGCGAGCAGGTGCGCAGCGCGCGCCAGTTCTCGCGGCTCGTCCAGGAGACGCCGTCAGGCCGCTCCGTGCAGATGACCGTCCGGCGAGGGACGGCCCGCCAGACGTTCGACATCACGCCCCAGAACGCCGAGTTCGGATGGACCGCCCGGCTCGGCCCGCAGATCCGGGAAGAGCTCGAGCGCAGCCTGCCCCGCCTCCGCGAGCTTCCCGAGCTCGCCGGGCCCGCCTTCAACTTCCGGTTCGACGGCCGGCCGGCGCTCGGCGGCCGAGCGCGGCTCGGCGTGCAGGTGGAGACGCTCGGCGATCAGCTGGCCGACTACTTCGGCGCCACGAGCGGCGGCGTGCTGGTCGCCAGCGTCACCGACGACTCCCCGGCGGTGCGCGCCGGCGTCAAGGCGGGCGACGTCATCACCACCGTGAATGGCACGTCCGTCAGGGACGCCCGCGGCCTGATGGACGCGCTCGCCGCCGCCCCGGAGAGCGGCGAGGTCACGCTGGACATCATTCGGGATCGCAAGCCGGTGACGCTCAAGGCGACGATCGACCGGCCCGCGAGCGAACAGAGACGGCGGTCCCGGCGGCCGGCCTGATCGCGCGAACGGCGAACGTGCCGGGGACGACCGACCGCGGCGTGGGCGCCCGTCAGGCGTTCTCGGCGCGCTCGGCCGGCGGCGCGTCCTGTCGCTCGCGACGAGGCAGGGGCTCGACGAGCCCGGCCAGCTGCGCCGCGACGATGCGCGCGCGGGCGACCGTCTCGTCGTCGCCGATCCGCCCATCGATCAACTCGGCCGACAGCACGCCGGCCGTGCCCCTCGCGCCCTTGATCGGCACCGTGACCGCGGCCGGCTGGCCGGCCCCGGCCGCTGTCACCACCGGACCCCCGGTGGCGTACGCCCTGGACGTCGGGTTGTTGTCCGACACCAGCACGGCCGGGAATCGTCGGACCACGCGAACGTCGTAGCCGGCGGACGCCACGACCTGCAGTGCGGTGCGATCGCCGTCGGTCAGCCACACCGCCAGGCCGCGAGCGGCCAGCGCGGTCCGAGCCTGGTCGAGCATGGCCGGGAGCTCGTCGCCGCGTGCCAGGCCGGCAAGGCCATCGCAGACCGCCGCGAGCGCCGCGAGCGGCGCGAGGTCGGGCGCCGGGCGCGCCGGCATGGCTTTCGAGGGAGGGGCGTCGGCGGGGCGGAGCGACAGGTCCAGGGTGCCGCGGGCGGGCTCAGTCGCCGGCGCCTCGCTCTCGGTGCTGGACGGCTCCCGCCGCCCGGGTACGGGCACCAGGATCAGGGCCGCGAGCCCCAGGGCGGCCAGCGCGCCGGCGAGGGCCGCCAGCTGGCCGTCACGCGCTGCGGCCACCGCGCGGTCGGCCCCGTTCGAGATGGCCGAGACGGTGTCCGCCACCTGCGAGTCGATGGCATCGACGTGGGGCAGGGCCTCGCCGAACGCGACGTCGCTCGCCATGAGCGGCCGCCCGCCGACGGCGTTGTCGCGCACCCGCGTCTCGGCATCCGTCAAGCGGTCCAGGCGCTCCGACAGGCCTTTCAGCGCGGCGGCGCCTTCGACGCCCGACAACGTGCCCAGCCGGGAGCGCACGGCCTCGATCGAGGTCGTGGCCTGCCGGCTCCAGCTCACGGCGGCCTGGCCCGGCGAGGCCATCGCGCTCAAGGCGCGCCGCGCGTCGGTGAGGGCGCCCTGGATGGCCCGCCCGTCGGCCGTCGCCGCCGTCTGGACGCGGCGTTGTTCCGCGGCCCGCTGCTCGAGGCGCACCGCCCAGTAGCAGCAGCCCGCCGCCACCGCGACGGACGTCACGAAGACCGACCAGCGAACGATGGGACGTCGCATGCCGTGCCGGAATCGATGGACGGCCGGACCCTAGTCGGATCCGCGGCCCAGCTCCTCGGTCACGAGGCGCAGCGGAATGGCCGACGGCTTGGCCGCGTGTTCCATCTGGACGTTGTGGCCCTTCACCGGCGGCAGGTCGCGGTACATCACTTCCCACTTCCAGCGCTCGGACGGGTTCGACGCCTGGAGCCACGTCTCGGCGCTCACCGGTCGGTTGAACGTCTGCTCGCCGAGACCCGCGTATTCAGGCTGAGGGGCCAGCGCGCGCGCCAGGTCTTCGCGAACGGCGGCGCCCGTGTCGTAGGCCATGGGCAGGCCCAGAGCCGCACCGACGCTCGTGAGGATCTGCCAGTCTTCCACCGCGTCGCCAGGAGTCACAAGGGCTTTCGATGCGGCCTGGAGCCGTCCCTGATCGTTCGTGAAGCAGCCGTCCTTCTCGACCCAGGCCGCGCCCGGCAGGACCACGTCGGCCGCCGCGGCCAGAGGACCGGCCAGCACGCCCTGGTACACGAGCGCCTTGATGCGGCCGGCCGTCCGGGCGTCGACCACCCAGTCGGTGTCGCCCAGGGAGCCACCCGGGCCGGGATCGACCACGTAGAGGACGTCCACGGCGCCGGCGTCGGCGGCGGCGCGGAGCACCGAGAGATCGGCGGAGCCGTCCAGCCCGGCGCCCACGGCCAGGTCGAGATCGCGGGCACCGAGCACGTTCGGGGCGTCGGTCGGCGGGATGACGAACTGCGTGCCGGCGGGCTGCGACTTGGCCGAGCGGCGCCAGGACACGGTGACGTGGGCCGCGCCGGCTTCTCCCTTCAGCTCGACCGCGATGCGCTTCAGGAGAAACAGCTCTTCGAGGCTCGCGTGCGCGGACGCCAGGAAACGCACCGACGCCGGATCGCGGCGGCCGGCGTCGTTCAGCAGGTCGCGGACGCGCGAGAGCGCGTCCTTCCACGTGGCGGGCTGGACCACCCCGTCGCGGGTCCGCATCTCGGGGCGGCGGAGCCGGTCGTCACTCTCGACCCACCCGTACTGGAAGCGGCCGATGTCGCACATCCAGTAGCCGTTCACCTCGGGGTTGTAGCGCGGGGTGACGCGCACGAGCCGCGAGCCCTTCGCCCATTCGGGCTTGGCCCGGAGCCACGCCGTCGTCGCGCAGCCCTTCGAGCAGCCGGTGCAGATGGTGTCCACGGCGCTCGGGTTGTCCCACGGCCGCGACCGGAACCGGTACTGCTTCGTGGTGATGGCGCCGACCGGGCACACGTCCATGAGGTTGCCCGACAGCAGCGAGTGCACGCCCTGTTCGTTGAAGGTGGCGATCTCGCTTCCATTGCCGCGATCGATCACGCCAATCTGAGCGTCGCCGTCCACCTCGCGCATGAAGCGCGCGCACCGCGTGCACATGATGCAGCGGTTGCGGTTGAGCATCAGGGTCGGTCCGAAATCCACGTCCGCCTTCACGCCCTCCCCGTCGAACGTGCGCCGCGGAAAGTCCATGCGGCTCTGGACGTTCCCGAACGAGTACGAGAAGTCCTGCAGCGGGCACTCGCCGCCCTTGTCACAGACGGGGCAGTCGAGCGGGTGATTGATGAGCAGGAACTCGAACACCCCGGCACGGGCATCCACGCTCTCGGCGTCCTGCGTGTGCACCACCATGCCCTCGGCCACCGGCGTCGAGCACGACGTCTGCAGCTTCGGCATCTTCTCGATCTTCACCAGGCACACGCGGCACGACGCGTCGATCCCCAACCCCGGGTGGTAGCAGTAGTAGGGCACCTGAATGCCGGCCCGAATGGCGGCCTGCAGCACCGTCGTGCCCTTGGGCACCGTGACCGGCATGCCGTCGATCGTGAGCGTCACCTGTTCCATGGCGGAGCGGATCATACCACGCGGGTCTGTGCAGACCTGGGCACTCGCCGAGCCGGAAGTTGCGCCGGGTCAACGAGATCGGGCGACGGTTCCCTTCACGGATCGGCCGCCGACCGCTGCAGGCGGGTCCCCGGCTGGCCGAAACCAGAGGTAGATGACGCGAATGCCGACCCGAGCCGCGACGATGGGCCTCGCCGCCGCGATCGCCGTCCTCCTGGTGTCCGCTCAGCCCGCGTGGGCGCAGGCGGGCGACGTGCGTTCGGCCGCCCGCTCGGCCGCCGTCGCCGGCCACCGCGCCGAAGCGGTGCAGATGCTCGAAGGCCTCCTCCAGGCCTCGCCGCGCGACGCGGACGCGCGGCTGCTCCTCGGGGTGGTCCTCTCGTGGGACGGCAAGTACGACGACGCGGAACGGGAGCTCCGGCAGGTGCTCGACCAGGCCCCGACCTACAACGACGCGCGCGTGGCGCTGGCGAACGTCGCGTGGTGGACGGGCCGCTACGACACGCTGAGGGAACTGGCCGCCACCGCGCGCGCGCAGCGTCCGTACGACGTCGAGTGGATGCTGCTCGAGGCGCGTGCGCTCGACGGCCTCGGGAGACCGCGCGAGGCGCGGGAGGTCGTGACGGCGCTCCTGGGGCGGTATCCCGGACACCTCCAGGGCCGCGCGCTCAAGCGACGGCTCGACGCGGCGCTCCGCCCGTGGACCGTCACGCTGGGGTATGCCGAGGACCGCTTCAGCGATGACAGGCCGGCGTGGAACGAGCTGTCCACCGCGGTGTCGCGTCAGACGCCGGCGGGCAGCCTGATCGGGCGCGTGAGCCGGGCGGAACGCTTCGGCCTCGACGACCGGCTGTTCGAGGTCGAGTTCTACCCCACCTTCCGTCCGGGCACCTACGGCTTCGTGTCCTACGGCCGCGCCAAGGACGACACGCTCTTTCCCGACTACCGGATGGCTGCCGACCTCTACCAATCGGTCGGCCACGGCTTCGAGGCCTCGGTGGGCATGCGTCGGCTGGCGTTCGCCTCGCCGACGGACATCTACGTCGGGACTCTCACGAAATACGTCGGCAACTGGATGGTGACCGGCAAGGTGTTCTCCGTGCCCGACTACGACGGTCCCGAGGACTCGCTGTCGGTGCACGGTGTCGTCCGCCGGTACATCCGCAGCGACGGCGAGAGCTACCTGACGCTCGGGTACAGCCGCGGATCGAGCCGCGAAGAGGTGAGCGACCGGGCCGAACTGCGTCAGCTCGGTGCGGACACGCTGCGCGCCGGCGCCGAGGTGCTCTTCGGCCGCACCGTCGTCAGCGTGTCGGGCAGCACCAGCCGGCAGGAGCGGGCCGGGCGCCGGCCACTCTGGCAGCACACGGTGGGCGCGACGCTCTCGGTGTCGTTCTGATGACGTCGGCGCGCCGGTCTCGCCCGACGGCCATGGCCGCGTGCGCCCTGCTGCTGCTCGTTCCCGGCGCCATCGCGGCGCAGCCGCGGCCGCACGCGAACCAAGGCGCGGACGGCGTGGAACGCGCGGCCGATGCCGCGGCCCTCGCAGCGATCCAGGCCGAGCGATGGGACGACGCCCTCACGGCAACGCTCCAGCTCGTCGCCCGGACCGAGCGGCCCGCCTATGTCGCCAGGCTGGCGGAGGTCTACGGCCACATGCACCGGCCCGCCGACGAAATCGCGGCGTGGGAACGCTTCATGGCGATCGCGCCCGAGCCTGCGCGGGCGTGCCCCATGATCGGACGGGCGTACCGCGGCCTGGGTGAGTTCGAACACGCCGTGGACGCGTTCGCGCGCTGTCTCGCCTCTGAGCCCGACAACGTCACGCTCGTGTACTTCCTCGGGCTCGGCCACGAATGGGCCGGTCAGCTCCCGGAGGCCCGCGTGATCTACGAGCGCGCCATCGCGATGGCGCCGCCGGGCTACGACTACGAGGTGTCGATCGCACGGCTGGACCTGCACCAGGGGAACCTCGCCGCGGCCCGCGACCGAGCCGTGGCAGTGCTCGCCAAGGTCCCGGCCCACGTCGAGGGCGCGCTCGTGGCCGGCCTGGCAGAACAGCGCGCGGGCCGCCGGCAGGAGGCGCGCCGGTTCCTCGAGCTGGCGGCGCGGCTGTCGCCCGAGTACTTCGACGTGCGGCTCGCGCTGGGCATTCTCGACTACACGGACTCCCGGACGGCGCCGGCGCGCGGTCATTTCGAGGCGGCGTTCCTGGCCGATCCGTCCCGCCGGGCCGAGGTGCAGCCCTGGCTCGACCGGACGGCGAGGCCCAAGTAGCATGTCGAACCAGAGCCGCCTGGCCATGGCCGCCGGCACGCTGGCGGCGTTCTGGATCGGCCTGTTCGGCCCGATGCCGCCGCGAGCGGCCGAACCCGCGGCCGCCGGTTCGCCGGACGCCCTCGCCTCTCCAGGCGCCGGCGGCGAGGGCGCTCCCCCGGCCGACGTCGAGGCGTTGCTGGCCCAGAGCCGCGATGCCTTCGAGGCCGGACAGCTGCAGCAGGCCCTCGAGCCCACCCGCGCTCTGACGGAGCGCTTTCCGAACCAGCACGTCTACCTCTGGCGTCTCGCCCAGATTCACCACGGGCTCGAACAGACGGCCGACGAGGCGGCGGCCCTCGAACTGTTCATGGACCGTGCGCCGCTGCCGGCCGAGGCCTGCCCCCAGATCGGCCAGGCCTATCGCCGCCTCGGACAGTTCGAGAAGGCGCTGAACGCCTTCGAGCGCTGTTTCGAGTCCGATGCGAGGAACCCGGAGCTGGCGTTCTTCGTCGGCCTGGCGAACGAGTGGCTGACGCGGTTCGACACGGCCGCGGAGTTCTACACGCGGGCGATCGGGATGGCCAGCGTCCACTACGACAGCGCGACCGGGCTGGCGCGTCTTCGTCTGCACACGAACCGGCTCGGCGAGGCGTTGTCGCTGGCCACCGGCGTGCTGGCGGCGAAACCGGATCACGTGGACGCGCTTCTCGTGGCGGGCCTGGCCGAGCAGCGCGCCGGTCACCCGCGCGAGGCGCGTGGCTACCTTGAGAAGGCGGTCGAACTCGCGCCGGACTACTTCGACATCCAGGTGGCGCTCGGCATCCTGGACATGGGCGACGCGCACCCCGCGCAGGCGCGCGTCCGCTTCGAGACCGCCCGCCGGCTGGATCCGAGCCGGGCGGACGAGGTCCGCACCTGGCTCGCACGGACGGCGTCGGCGAAGGAGGCATCGTGAGGTTCGTGGCGGCGTGCTGTCGCGCGGGACTGACGACGTTCTGCCTGGGGACGTCCGCCTACGCCTTTCTCGTCTCGGTGCCATTCGTCCACGAGCAGTTCCTGCAGCCCGAGCTCGTGCCGGCCCTGGCGCGCTTCGCCCGGTGGCACGGCGCGCTGTCGCTGTTCCTGGCGCCGCTGGCGGCCGGCGCGCTCTGGCCCGACCGCCGCCACCGGGCGGTGATGACGACCGGGCCCGTCCTGGTGTGGCTGCTCGCCATGCTCGGCGTCGCCGCCGCCGCGTCGTCACCGCTCGAGCGGCTCACGCCGGGCGCCTGGGCCCTCGTGTTGAGCGGCGCGGCCCTCGTCCCGGTCGCGTGGCTCGCGGTCGTGGATCTGGCGCTGGCGTCACGGAACACGTCCGCCGTCTCCGAGGACCCGATCGGGCATGACGCGGCCGTCGCGGCCGCGGCCGCCGCGCTCGCGACCAGCCTGTCATGGCTGGCCGCCGCCATCGTGCCCGCCGCCGGTGCGATGCCGGCCGCCGGCGTCGTCCAGAGCGTCACGGCGCATGCCGTGCTGTTCGCGGGCCTGTTCGCGGCCGTCACGATGGTCCGCGCGCTCTCGGAACTGGGACCGACTGCGGCACGGTGGCGGGCGATCGGCGCGCTCGTGCTGTATGCGTCGCTCCTGGGCGTCGCCACCGCCCGCATCGTCCTCACGGCCGTGTCGCAACGCGCGATCGGCTCGCGGGCCGCGGCCTTCGCGTTCGGCGCGGTGCTCGGTCTCGTCCTGGGCGCACGAGGCCTGCGACGCGGCGCCGTCGACGGCGACCACGACGACGGCAGCGACGACGTCAGGCTGGTCTTCGCGGGCGCGCTGCCGTCGTGGGCGCGATCGGCGACGATCGCCCGGCGGGTCGGCTGGGGGATCGCGCTCGTGGGCCTGGCGGTGGCGGTCAGGGCGGGCAGCATGGCGATGGACTGGAACTTCGCGGTCGCCAAGCTGGGCGCCGTCATGCTCTGGGTCCTGGCGCTGGCGACCTGCGCGGCGTGGGTGCCGGCACGCGTGCCGATGCCGGCGCCCGTGCCCTTCGCGCTCAGCCTGGCCCTGCTGGCGGCCCACCTCGTGGCCGCGGGCCGCGTGCCGTGGGGACCGGTGACCGTCGAGGCCGCCGCGGGCGCCGGCGACGCGTGGGCCGTCCACGACGCCGGGTTCCGCGCGCTGCGGGACTGGCTCCGGCCGCCGACGCCGGACGCCGCGGCCCCGCCGGCCGACGGCGAGCCGGGCGGCGTGGCGTTCTTCGACTACTTGCAGGCGAACACCAACATCGGCCGCTCGATCGAGGTGGCCCCGGTTCCGGTGCGCCTCGCGGACCTGGAATCCACTCCGGCCACAGGACGACCGCCGAACGTCTTCGTCTTCGCGATCGACAGCCTTCGCCGGGACTACCTCGCTCCCTACAACCCGGCCGTCACGTTCACACCGGCCATCCAGCGCTTCGCCGCCGACAGCACGGTCTTCGAGAAGGCGTTCACCCGCTACGGCGCCACCGGGCTCTCAGTGCCGTCGATGTGGGTGGGCGGGATGATCCTGCACAAGCAGTACGTGACGCCCTTCGCCCCGATGAACGCCCTGCACGCGCTCCTGCGCCGCCACGGCTACGCGCGGTGGATGAGCATGGACAACATCGTGAACGTCATCATGCCGAGGGACGACTCGCTGGACGAGCTCGATCGAGGCCGGGACGTCGCGGACTTCAGGCTGTGTCCCTCCCTGGACGACCTGCGCGGCCGCCTCGATCGCCTCGGGCCCGACGGCCCGCCCGCGTTCGTCTGGACGCTGCCGCAGGACGTGCACGTGGCCGTCGTCGGACGCGAGGGGAAGACGTCGCTCGACGGCGAGGCCTACCCGGGGTTCTACGCCCCGGTCGCCTCGCGCGTCCGGCGCCTGGACGGCTGCTTCGGCCAGTTCCTCGACGACCTCCGCGGGCGGAACCTGTACGACGAGAGCGTGATCGTGCTCACGTCGGATCACGGCGACTCGCTGGGCGAGGGCGGCCGGTGGGGCCACGCCTACACGCTCTTCCCCGAGGTGGTGCAGGTGCCGCTCATCGTGCACCTCCCGGCGTCGATCCGCGGGACCGTCGAGAGCGCTCCCGCCTCGAGGGTCTTCACCAGCGACATCACGCCGACCCTCTACGCGCTGCTGGGGCACGAGGTCACGCCGCCGGCGTCGATCTTCGGACGGCCGCTCGTCTGGAGGAAAGGCTCGGCTCCGCCGCCCGGCGACACGTTCGGGCTGATGGCGTCCAGCTACGGCAGCGTCTACGGGTGGCTCGACGACACCGGCGATCGCCTGTATGTCGCCGACGGCGTGGAGCTCCGGGACTACGCCTTCACACTGGACGGCTCGGCCGCAGGCGTCCCCGCCCCCGTGACGGCGGAGATTCGCGCGACGGGCCAGCGGGCGATCCGCGCCGGCGTCGGCGCCATCGCGGCCTTCTACCGCTATCCCTGACCGGGCCGGCCGCGATCAGCGGCGATCGAAGTGGCCGAGGGAGGCGTCGTCGCGGTTGAAGTCCACGCTGCGGACGGTGCTTCGCGTCTCCACCACCGCGGTTCCGCTGGCCTCCGAGAGCGCGACGACGGTGTCTTCGCTGGTGCCGTCCGTGTACTGGACGGTCACCGTGACCGGCACGTCGAAGACGTCGCCGGACTGCTCGTAGGCGATGTCCACCGCGCCCGGGCGCACCGTCGGGGTCAGGCGGACGCGGGGCAGCGACGAGTCGAGCACCCAGCGATCGAAGAACCGCTGCAGGTCACGGCCGCTCGCGGCCTCCATCGCGAGCCGCAGGTCGTCCGTGCCCGCCTTGCGGTAGCGGAACTCGGCGTAGAAGCGCCTCAGCCCGGCCAGGAACACGTCGTCGCCGATGAGACGTCGCAGCATGTGCAGGACGGCCGCCCCCTTGTTGTAGACAAGGGCCCTGAAGACGCGCGGCTCGTTGCGGATGTGGCCCAGCCGGTAGCCGAGGGAGATCGGGCCCTGATCCGAGTGCTCCATGGCCCAGCGCCGCAGGTTCTTCAGCGCCGAGTGGTACACCTGGTCGCCGCGCCGCTCGCGCGCGTACAGCGTGGCGAAGTACTGCGCGAAGCCCTCGCTGATCCACTGCTCGTGGTAGTTCTTCCAGCCCACCCCCTGCCCCCACCACTGGTGGGCCACCTCGTGGGCCAGGACGAACTCGGGGAAGTCGCTGAACGTCGCCGGGTCGTTACGCCACACGAACGGGGTGGTGGGCAGCGGGTTGTTGATCACGGCGAAGAACGGCGGGCTGTGTCCGCCAGGCAGGTCGCTCTCGAGCATGGCCACGGTGAACGACGGGTACGGGGCGTCCCCGATGAGCGACGAGTAGAAGCGGAGGATGTCGGCCGTCGTCTCGAGTGCCTCACGCGCCCGGCCTTCCTGCCGGCGGTTGCCGAGGGTGACGAGATCGACGGTGTTGCGCGCGCCGACCGGGCGGGGCTTTGGCGGCGCGAGCAGCTCGGCCAGCGTGACCGACTTGGGGGGCGGCGGCGGCGGTGGCGTGACGATGTCCAGCGCGACCGTCGCGGCGTCGACGCGCGTCATCCGGCTCACGACCGCCCCGAGGTACCGGACGGGATGGCCGGTGCGGAACGAGAAACGGTGGCGCGCCTGGCCCTCGATCGGGGCCATCGGTTCGGGCTCGCTCGATGTCGGCGTGCCGGTCGCCGCGACGGTGTATTCGGCGGGGACGACGACGCGGAGCGTCGACGTGGCGTAGTCGGTGACGGGTGCCTGCGGATACCAGTACGAGCGATTGCTCAGCAGCCAGTTCGGCTCGGCGGGCACGAATGGCACGTCCTCGGGACGCGACCGCCCGCGCTGAATCGACTCCGACGTGATCTCCTGCGTCTCCAGGCGGCCCTGGTACCGCACCGTCAGGGTCAGCTCGTAGTCCCGGGACACCGGCGACGGCAGGTTGATGATGAACGCGTTCTGGTTGCGCACCCTGAGGAACAGCAGCCGTCCCAGCTCCTTGCTCGTCACCGACGACACCGTGAGGTTGTCGGCCAGCTTCAACTGGACCGCGCCCAGCACGAACGCCGTCACGCGCAGCTTCAGCGTCGAGACGCCGGCGAGCCATTCCCTCTCCGGGAAGACCTCGACGTCGATCTCGTGATCGAGCACGTCGTACTCGGTGAGGTCGTCCTCGTTGTAGAAGCGCCCGCGGCTGGCCAGCTTCTGCGGCGACGCGTAGAGCGAGATGTTGCGCTGGCGGTCCCGGCTGAAGAACGTGACGTCCTCCGCCTCGCTGCCGGATCTGGCGTAGGTGAGCGTGCGGAAGCGGCGCGTCCGCACCTCGGCGAGCAGGTCGCCCGGCTGCGGCAGGATCGACCAGGTGTCGCGGCTCATGTCGCTCAGGTCGAGGCTGAACGACTTGGCGACCTCGTCGTCGAAGATCTCCCGCGCGCGGTTCAGCATCCGCCCGTCGGTCGGCGCGACGGTCAGGGCGCCGCTCGTGAGGTGCTGCTCGAAGTCGTACGGGTTGATGCGGACGTAGGCCGCGTCGAAGCGGCTCTCCACCTTGTCGTCGCCGGCGAACAGGCGGACCTGGCCCTGTTCCGTCTTGGGCGTCGGGCTGAAGGTCATCGTGCCGTCGCCGAGCAGGACCACGGCCGTCACGCCTTCGGCCGTGTCCGCGACGAACACCGAGCCGGTTGCGAGGCGGAGCTCGAAGTCGATCGACGTCATGACCAGCCCGTGGGCCTGATACATCCGGTCGGTGTTGAGGGCGAGCCGGTGCAGGACGTCCACCTGCGACAGGCGATCGTGGGCGACGACCCGCCACGGCGTGTCGTCCGTGCCCGGCTCCGCGCCGGCGCCCGCCGGCCGACGGATGTCGAGGCGCCACGTGGCCAGCTGGCCGCGCGGTCCGGCCTCGATGAACACCTCCACGGTGAGGTGGTACCCGTCGCCGGGAAGCGCGCCGTCCAGCGGCAGCCGATCGCGCTCGCGCACGACCGCGCGGGTGACGCCCCGCGGCAGCGCCGCGTCGAAGAACTCTGCCGCGGCGCCCTGGTCTGCGTTGGGCGAGACCATGGCCAGCCAGGCATCCTTGTCGCTGGTGGAGAGCGCGAGCTCGATGCGCTGGAGCGCGCGGGCGATGAGCGCCTCGTCGGCGTCCTGTGCGGTGGCCTGGCGCGCCTGCGCCGGGCACGCACACGCCAGCAGCACAGCCGTCAGTACGACTGCCCGCCCCATCGTCCGATTAGACGCCAGAACGTCGGCCGCGAGCTATTGGATTCCGGCGGCTGTGACGAAGTCGGGGACCGGTGGCACGACGGGCCGGCTGAGCACCAGGACCGTGAGGTCGTCCGCGAGCCGCTCGCCTCGCCTGTGGTCGTCCACGGCGCGGAAGACCGCACGGCTGAGCACGGCCGCCGAGACGCCGGGCGTCGCTCGCACCGCGGCCTCGAGGCCGGACTCCTCGAACATGTGGCCGGCCGGGGACTCGGCTTCCGTGATGCCGTCGCTGTAGAGCACCAGGGCGTCTCCGGGGTCGAGCCGCGCGTGGCCCGACTCGTAGGTCGAACCCTCGAACATCGCCAGGGCGACCCCGCCCGTCGACAGGCGTTCCACCGTGCCGCCCGAGCGCAGCAGGAGCGGCGGGGTCTGCCCGGCGTTGACGAACTCGATGGCGCCGGTTTCCGGATCGAACAGCCCGAGGAAGAGGGTGATGAAGCGCGACGGTGGCGCGTGCTTCGAGACCTGGATGTTCAGGCGATGGACGAGCTCGGCGGGCTCCAGGTTCTCGTCCACGAGCGTGCGCAGCATGGCCAGGAACAGTGCCATCAGCAGGGCGGCCGGGCTGGCCTTGCCCGCCACGTCGCCCAGGGCCACGATCACCCGTCCGTCCGGGCGCGGCAGGATGTCGTAGAAGTCGCCGCCCACGGTGTTGGCGGGCCTGGTCAAGCCGCTGGCCTCGACCCCGCGGGCGGACCAGGTGCCGTCGGGCAGCATCGCGAGCTGGATCTCACGAGCCACCTCGAGATCACGCTTGAGGGAGAGCCGGTCGAACACCTCCAGCAGGACCAGGAGGTTCATGAGGGCGAAGGCCAGGATCAGCCAGTTCGTGCCGGGAGCGAACGCGAGCGTGGGCACCCCCACCCGGAAGAAGAACGGCGGGATGACAATCGGCACGCCGAAGACGGTGACGCCCCGGAAGAGCTCGACGACGCCCACCGCCGCTGCGACCAGCGCGAGGCCGTACAGCAGCCGGCGCGCCGGCGTCAGCCGCATGGTGAAGGCCACGAAGAACGCCTGCGTCCAGCGCAGCGCGCGGGTATGCCAGGGAAGCGCGCGGAACGCCTTGCTGTCCACGCCGCGCGTGAAGAAGCGGTACGCCTCGGGCGCATCGCGGGTGAAGACGCGCCCCAGCTCCTCGGTCGTCAGGTCCTGGGTGTAGGCCGCAAAGAATTCGCGCGCCCGTGACATAGGGGGCATCTCGCCTCGTACTACGCCCGGGTCCACCGGGGGGTTCCAGGCCCGCCGCCGCCCCGCCCGAGGCGGCTGGCCGGGCTGGCGGGCCGGCCGTCCGGGCGTTCGAGGCCGCGGGCGCATTCTCACACGATTCCGCCGGGTTCGCCCCGATCCGGGGCACAATGCCCAGCGATGACCTTCCGTGCCCTGGCCGCCACCCTCGTCCTGGCGCTGTCCGCCACGCCGCTGTCCGCCCAGTGGAAGCCCACCGGGACGGGCACGATCTACGTGGGGTCGTATTCGGGCCACATCACGGCGGTGGACGAGTCCACCGGTGCCGTCACGAAGATCGCGCTGAAGACGGGGTCGCCCTACATCGTGCGCCTCGCGCCGGACCGGACGAAGTTCTACGTCCAGAGCGCCAACCAGGAACGCTTCGAGGTGGTGGACGTCGCCAGCCGCCAGAGCGTGGACACCTTCACGCTGAGCGACGCCCGCCGTCACGTCCGCGCCCTCACCTATGAGGCGGATCCCACGCACCGCGCCATGCTGATCCTGGCGCGGACCTCCACCAAGCAGATCGACCGGTGGGAGATCGGCGAGCCCGAGTTCCTGCTGTACGACCTCGCCCAGCACCGCGTGATCCAGACGTTCCCGTGGCGGCTCGGCTTCGAGCCCAACTACTACAACGTCGCGCTGCGTTTCTCGCCGGACGGCAAGCTCCTCTACGTCTTCGGGGAGAAGGTGACCATCTTCGACGCGGCCACGATGGCGCAGGTGGACGAGTGGGAGCTCTCGCTGCCGCCCGACCCGGCGTTCGGGCGCTTCGAGCCCGGCGCGTGGGACGACTCGGCCGACCCGCAGGGCAAGGTGACGGTCCTGTTCACGATGCGCGACGCCATCATGAACCGGAAGCTGCTCGTCGTCGGCCAGGTCGACCTGGCCGCGAAGTCCGTGGAGGTCTTCCCGCTGGGCCCGGAGCCGACGTCCGGGATCTCCTTCCGGGTCGCGCCCGATCACCGGCATGCCCACATCCTGCTCGCCGAGATCGGCCGGCACGAGCTGTGGACGATCGACATGGAGGCGCGGAAGGTGACGAACCGCGTCGAGGTGCCGACGAGGACGCGCATGCAGATGAGCGCCGGCACCGGCGGGCTGCTGTACCTGTGCGAAGCGGGCCGGACGATCGAGGTCTACTCGGCCGATGCCAAGACGCGGCTCCGTACCATCGAGCTCGACTCGGACATGATGTACGGCACCTTCGTCGTCGTCCCCGGCAGCGGCGCCCGCCGCTAGCCGCGGGCCCGCCGTCCCTAGGCCGGCACGTCGCCGAGCAGCGTCCAGTAGCGGGCCCACGCCTCCAGGCCCTCGTGCAGGCGGTGCACGCGGAAGAACTCGTTCGGTGCGTGGAAGTCCTCGTCGGCCGTGGAGAACGAGAAGAAGACGGCGTCCAGCCCGAGATGTCGCTGGAAGATCGCCGCGATCGGCACCGTGCCCCCCATTCGCACGAACGCGGGCCGGACGCCGTAGGTGGCCTGGAGCGCGTCGGCCGCCGTCCGCAGCGCGACGTGGTCGGTCGGGATCGAGGCGGCGCGCGCGCCGTGGTCCGAGAGCCGCAGCGAGAGCCGCGTCCCTGGTGGGACGTGCGATTCGAGGTGCCGCGCCACGCGGCTCAGAATCGCCGCCGGATCCTGGTCGGGCACGAGCCGGCACGTGATCTTGGCGTGCGCCTCGCCCGGAATCACCGTCTTCTGGCCTGGGCCCTGGTAGCCGCCCCACATCCCGTTGATCTCGAGGGTCGGCCGCGTCCACTGCCGCTCGAGCGTGGAGTACCCGGGTTCGCCGACGAGCGCGGCGGCCCCGATCTGCCGGCAGTACGCCTCTTCGTCGTACGGCAGCGCGGCGATGTCGGCCCGATCGCCGGGCGAGAGCTCGCGGACCTCGTCGTAGAATCCGGACACGGCGACCCGGCCGTCAGCGTCGTGCAGTGACGAAATCAGCGCCGCCAGTCCGTGCAGGGGATTGGCGACGCCGCCGCCGTGCCGGCCGGAATGCAGGTCCTTCGCCGCGCCGGTCAGCGTCAGCTCCAATCCGCAGAGGCCGCGGCTGGCGACCGTCAGCGACGGCTCGTCGATGCGCCACATGGCGCCGTCGGCCGAGACGAGGACGTCCGCGGCGAGGTGATCGCGATGCGCGATCACGAAGGCCTCGAGATGCCGGCTGCCGATCTCTTCCTCGCCCTCGAACAGGAACTTCAGGTTCACGGGAGGGCCGCCGGCCGCGGCGAAGAACGCCTCGGCCACGGCGATCGGGATCAGCATCGGCCCCTTGTCGTCCGAGATGCCGCGTGCGTAGATACGACCCGAGGCGACGGTGGGGGCGAAGGGCGGCGTGTTCCACTTCTCCAGCGGGTCGGGCGGCTGGACGTCGTAGTGGCCGTAGACGAGCACCGTCGGCCGGCCGGGCGCGTGCAGCCATTCCGCGTACACGACGGGATGCCCGCCCGTGGGGCGGACGCGCACGTCGAACGGCCCGGCCGCCGCGATGCGATCGGCCACCCATCGCGAGGCCCGCGCCACGTCGGCCGCGTGCGCCGGATCGGTGCTCACGCTGGGAATGGCCGCGAACTCCAGGAGCGACGCGAGCACGCGGTCGCGGTTCGCCGCCAGGTGCGCCAGGACGTCGTCGAGCGCCATCACTTGCCGCCGTCGATCGAGAGCACCTGCCCCGTGATCCAGCCCGCGTACTCGGACGCGAAGAAGAGCACGCCGTGCGCGATGTCCTCGGGCGTGCCGAGCCGCCTGAGCGCGATCCGCGCGACGAGCTGCCGCTGGCCGTCCTCGCCGTACGACTGCCACTGCCGCTCCGTCGTCGGATTCGAGCGCACGAAGCCGGGGGCGATGTTGTTCACGGTGATGCCCCACGGGCCCAGTTCGTGCGCGAGCTGGCGCGTGAGCCCGATCTGCGCCGCCTTCGCCGAGGCGTACGCCTGGATGCCCGTCAGGCTGACGCCCAGCCCAGCGCCGCTCGAGATGTTCACGATCCGGCCGGCGCCCGCGGCCTTCATGCCCGGAGCGACCGCCTGCGCGCAGGAGAAGGCCCCCGTCACGTTCACGTCGAAGATGGCCTGCCACTCTTCGGCGGACACGGACTCGAGCGGACGGCCGACCTGGCCGAGGACGCCCCCGGCATTGTTCACGAGCACGTCCACCCGTCCTGTCGCGGCCGCGGCGTCCGCCACGAGCGCGTGGACCGCCGCCCGGTCGCGGACGTCGACGACACGGCCGTGACACGCGCCGCCCGCGCGGCGGCAGAGTGACTCCGTTTCTCGAATTTCCTCGTCGATGACGTCGCACGCCCACACGGTGGCCCCGCGCGTGGCGAAGGCCTGGCCGATCGCGCGGCCGAATCCGTGCGCGGCGCCGGTCACGACGACGGTCTTGCCGGTGAAGTCGAGGGTCATGCCGGACTCACGGTTCGGAGAGGGCCGCCGCCAGGACGTCGAGGTTCTCGATCGCGAGCGGCCGGGTTCCATGTTCGATGTCGTGGATGAGCGCGACGAGGCGCGCCGTGAGGGGCGTGGGAATGCCCACCTCCGCCGCCAGCGTGACGACGATGCCCAGTTGCGCGTCGACCTCCGTCGGCCGCTTGCGCACGGCCAGGTCGCGCCAGATCCCGCTGTGTGTCTTGGCCGACCGCCGGTTGTGCGCCACCAGGGCGTCGAGCGATCGCTCGGCGGCGCCGGCGGGCGCCGACGGCGCGTAGGCGTTCGGATCGAAGCCGTCGAAGGCCTCCGGGGTCACCCCCCGGGCGGCCGCCACCGCCAGCATCTCGCGCGCCAGGGCGATGTAGATCGGCCGGTACGTGACCTCGGCGAGCGCGTCGGCGATGGACTCGTTCGAGAGCGCCGTCGCGAACAGCATTGCCCCGTACGCCTCCTTGCCCCACAGGTAGCCCCAGATGTTGGGCGTCGCCGTCGCGCGCTCGTCGAAGTGGCGCCAGGCGTCGCGGATGGCCGTCACCCGAGGGGTGACCCGTCCGTCGATTTCGCCCACGACGACCGCGCCCCGCCCCCCGAAGTGAATGACGCCGGGCTCGAGGTAGTCGGCGCCGAAGTTCACGAAGGCCCCGACCGTTCGCTCCTGGCCCACGACCTCCGCGATCGCCAACTCGTTCAGGCCGTTCTGCGCGGACACGACGTGCCCGTCGGGCGCCAGGTGCGGCGCCAGCGCCCGGACCGCCGCTCCCGTGTGGTGCGCCTTGGTCGCCAACACGATTTCGGGCCAGGTACCTGAGAGCGCCGACGGCGTGAACGCCGGGGCGCGCACGGTGAACTCGTCGAGGGGCCCGGTGACTCGCAGGCCGCGTCCGGTGATGGCGGCGACGTGGTCCTCGGCCGCGTCGACGAACGTGACGTCCTGGCCGGCGCGCACCAGATACGCGCCGAGCGTGCCGCCGATGGCTCCCGCACCCCAGACCAGCGTCCGCATCGCCCGCTCCGGCTCAGGCCTCGCCGCCCCACGAGCCCGTGAGGAGTGCGCGGGTCTCCTCGACGGCCACCTGCCACAGCGCGAGCAGCTCCTCGTCGGGGCGCTGGTAGGCCCCGCCGAAGTTCCCGTCGCCCAGGTAGGTCTTCAGCGCCGCGGGATCGAGCGCGCGGACACGCGCCAGGTCGACCATCGGGCGCGGGACGTCCGGCATGGCGACGCCAGGCAGCCGGGTCCAGGGGAAGTTCTCCATCCACGACCCGTGCGACGCCACGGGATCGATGGCCTGGACCTTGGCCCACGTGCGCGGCGCGTTCCACCAGTTGTGGAAGAGGACGCGGCAGGCCGGCCGGTCCGCCGCCCATTCCAGCGCGAACTGCTGCACGGCGTTGTTGCCGCCGTGGCCGTTGACGATGAGGATGCGCCGGAAGCCCGTGTGCGCCAGCCCGTCCAGGATGTCGCCCACCACGCGCAGGTGCGTCTCGACGCGAAGCGAGATCGTGCCGGGGAAGTCGCGGAAGTACGGCGTGACGCCGTAGGGCACGACCGGGAACACCGGAACGCCCAGCGGCTCTGCCGCGTCGAGGGCGACGCGCTCGGGCAGGATGCAGTCCACGGTGAGCCGCAGGTACCCGTGCTGTTCGGTGCTGCCCAGCGGCAGCACGGCCCGGTCGTCGTGGCGGAGGTACTCCTCCACCTGCTGCCAGTGCATGTCGGCGATGCGCACGGGTGCTCCTCGCGCTAGATGACGCCGAGCTCCCGGCCCACCTTCGCGAACATGTCCAGCGCGAACTGCAGGTCCTCGCGGGTGTGCGTCGCGGAGACGATGGTGCGCAGGCGAGCCTGATCGCGCGCGACGGTGGGGAACCCGATTCCCTGCGCGAAGACGCCCTCGACGAACAGGCGGTCGGACATCTTCATGGCGAGCGCCGCCTCGCCCACGATGACGGGCGTGATCGGACTCTCGCTCTGTCCGGTGTTGAAGCCCAGGCCCTTCAGCCCCGCCTGGAAGAAGCGCGTGTTCTCCCAGAGGCGCTCCATCCACTGCGGCTCGGTCTCCAGGACGTCCAGCGCCGCGATGCACGCGGCCGTGACGGCCGGCGGATGGGACGTGGAGAACAGGAACGGACGGGCCCGGTGGTGCAGGAAGTCGATGAGGGCCCCGGTGCCGGCCACGTAGCCGCCCAGCGCGCCGATGGCTTTCGAGAGCGTGCCCACCTGGATGTCCACGCGGCCGTGACAGCCGAAGTGGTCCACCGTGCCGCGGCCCTGGCGGCCGAAGACGCCGCTGGCGTGGGCGTCGTCCACCATCATGATGCAGCCGAACTCGTCGGCCAGGTCGCACAAGGCCGGCAGGGGGCCCAGGTCGCCGTCCATCGAGAAGACGCCGTCGGTGATGAGGAGCTTGCGCTGGGAGGCGGGCAGGTCCTGGAGGATCGCCCGCGCGGCCGCCACGTCCTTGTGCGGGAAGACCTTGATGGGCGCACGGCTCAGCCTGCAGCCGTCGATGATGCTGGCGTGGTTGAGGCTGTCCGAGATGATGACGTCGTCTTTCGACAGGACGGCGGACACCGTACCCGCGTTGGCCGCGAAGCCGCTTTGGAACACCACCACCGCCTCGACGTTCTTGAAGGCCGCGAGGCGGCGCTCGAGCTCGACGTGCAGGGCCATCGTGCCGGAGATGGTCCGGACGGCGCCCGATCCGACGCCGAGCTCCCGGACCGCGTCCAGCGCCGCCTGGCGCAGCCGTGGATGCGTCGTGAGCCCGAGGTAGTTGTTCGACGAGAGGTTCACGACCGATCGGTGGTCGTAGACCGCGTGCGCCAGCGCTTCGCCCTCGAGCACGCGCAGCGTGCGGTAGAGCCCCTGCGCCTTCAGCGCCGCGAGTTCGTCGTTGAGGAACGCGAGTGGATCGGGCCGTGACATGCGCCCAAGTATAGAGCGCACCTCTATAATCGGGAGCGTTCGTCGATGCCCCTTCCCGCTGGTTCTCGGATCGGTTCGTACGAAGTGCTGGACACACTGGGCGCCGGCGGCATGGGCGAGGTGTATCGCGCGCTCGACGCGAGGCTGCAGCGCCACGTGGCGATCAAGGTGCTGCTGCCCGAGCACGCCCGCGACCCGGACCTGCCCGGCCGACTCGAACGGGAAGCGTTGATCCTCGCCTCGCTGAACCATCCGGGCATCGCCACGGTCTTCGGCATCGAGGTCTGGGAGGATCGGCCGGCGATCGTCATGGAGCTGGTGGAGGGCGAGACACTCGCCGACCGGTGCCGCCGCGGTCCGCTGCCCACGGCCGAGGCGCTCCGGATCGCCCGGGGGGTCGCCGAGGCCCTCAGCTTCGCCCACGATCACGGGGTCATCCATCGAGACCTGAAGCCCGCCAACATCCGGATCCGTCCGGACGGCGCCGTCAAGGTGCTGGATTTCGGGCTCGCGAAGGCCAATCCGACCGCCAGCGGCTCGCCCGCCTACGCCGACACGCGCACCGGGACCCTGCTCGGCACCATCCGCTACATGAGCCCCGAGCAGCTTCGGGGACACGCGTTCGATCGCCGCGTGGACATCTGGGCCCTCGGTTCCGTGGTCTTCGAGATGCTGACCGGCCGCGCGCCGTTCATGCGGCCCACCGAGGCCGACGCGATCACGGCCATCCTGCAGGACGAGCCGGAGTGGGGCCGGCTGCCGGCCGACATGCCGCCCGCCGTCCGGACGACCCTGGAGCGGTGCCTGCAGAAGGACGCGCGGCAGCGGCTGCGCGACGTCGCCGACGCCCGCTTCGAGGCCGAGACGAGCGCGGCGCTCTCCGGTGCCGTTGTCACGGCGCGCCCGCGCCCGGACCGGACCATGTTCGTGGTGCTCGGGGGCCTGGCCGTCGTCACCGCGGCCGTGGTGCTGCTGCCCGGCTGGTGGCGCGCCGGCACGGCTGCCGGCGGCGCCCTGCGCAAGTTCGAGGTGATGGTGGACGGGCTGGGCCAGATGCCTGGCACTTATGTCGGCGAGAGCGGCCCCGGAGCCGGCGTGTCCATCTCCCCGGACGGCCGACGCATCGTCTACCCGCGCGAGGGCCGCCTCTGGATCCGGGAGCTCAGCCAGCTCGAGTCCCGCCCGCTCGAGGGGACCGCCGGCGCGGTCGCCCCAACCTGGTCGCCCGACGGCGAATCGCTCGCCTTCGTCGTCGGCGCCGAGCTCAAGCGTATCCCCGCGTCCTCGGGTGCCCCGGCGACCGTGACGGCTGCCGCCGGCGCCTTCGTCGAGGCCGGGGCGCTGGCATGGTCGGCCGACGGCGTGATCGCGTTCACGACCGGCAACGGGCCCATCTACGACGTGCCGGCCCAGGGTGGTGACGCCCGTCTCGTCCTGGCGCCGGAGCCTGGCGAGCGCGACTTCCACGACCTCGTCCCCCTTCCGGACCTGCGCGGCACGCTCGTCGTCTCCCACCTCACCGACGGCCAGTACGCCATCGACGTGCTCGAGCGGGGCGTCAGGCGGCGGCTCTTCGGCCCCAGGCCGCAGGTCATCCGGCACGCCGTGTACTCGAACACCGGACACCTGCTGTACCAGCGCATCGACCGGAACCCCGGCGTCTGGGCGGTGCCGGTGGACGCGGCGACGCTCACGGCCACGGGGGAGCCGTTCCTCGTCGCGGCGAGCGGACTGAGGCCCAGCCTGGCCCGCGACGGCACGCTCGTCTTCGTCACCGACGAGCTCTGGGGACTGGAGCGCCTGAGCTTCGTGGACCGGTCGGGTCGCACGGTGCGCGACATCTCCGAGCCGGTCCGGGGCCTCCGTCAGCCCGCCCTGTCGCCGGACGGCACCCGTGTCGCCGTGGTGCGCCAGGGGCCCGAGCACGACGACGTGTGGATCTTCGACGTCGAGTCCGGGCGGCCGACGCAGTTCACGTTCGACGGCGTCCGCGGCGACCCGGCCTGGGATCCGTCCAGCCGGCAACTCGTCTACAGCTGCGGCGCGACGAGCCGCGAGGGGGGCATCTGCCTCGGCGAAGCCAACGGCGCAGGCGAGCGGCGCGTGGTCGTGCCCGGAGGCAGCATGGCGAGCTTCGCGCCCGATGGGCGGGCGCTGGCGCACGTCCTCCTGGATCCGCGCACCCGCACCGACATCTGGCGCACGACCCTCGACACGCCGTCCACGCAGACGCTGCTGACGCAGACGGAGGGCTTCGACTTCAGCCCGCGCGTGTCGCCGGACGGACGGTTCCTGGCCTACGGCACGACCGCGACGGGGCGGCCCGACGTCTTCGTCACCGCCTATTGGGAACCGCGGGCACGGTGGCAGGTCTCGCCGGCGAGCGGCGCGGAGCCGCAATGGAACCCGGCCGGCCGCGAGCTCTTCTTCGTGGACGCGACCGGGCACCTCCTGTCGGTGCCGTTCGATCCGGGCGCGCGGGTGCCGCCCGGGGCGCCGACGGCGCTCTTCGCCGAGACCACGTCGAACGCGAGGCTCACCGCCGGCTACTCACCCGCTCCGGACGGGCAGACGTTCGTCGTGCTCCGCGACGCCGACCGCGCGCAGGCCCGGCCGCGCATCACGGTCGTCCAGAACTGGTTCGCGGAATTCCGGGGGAAGTAGGCCGTCGTCAGCCGGCGGCGGGGGCCGACAGGTCGCGGATGTTCGCGGCGACGTCCTGGCTCTCGCGGCGCCGGATCAGATCCACCACCGGCCCGTCCGCCAGGATGAGATCGCCGACCAGCCGCATCTCGAGATCCCGCGCGCCGATCAGGCTGGCCTGCGCCGGCGGCTCGAGGAATGCCAGGGACTGCGCGAAGGCCCAGGCCGTGGCCCGGCCCTTCTCCAGCGCGTCGTAGATCGCCCGATCCTTCAGGGGCTCCACCACCCTGTCGATCACCTTGGTCACCGGCGACAGCCCGTCGAGCTCGGTGTCCACGACCGGCATGAGGGTGTAGATGATGGCGTTGATCGTGCCGAAGTCCTTTTCCAGCCCCGCGAGGGCGGCGCCCGGGCACGTGCGCGCCGCCGCCACGCCCAGGTCGATCATGATGTGCGGGTTGATGCCGATGAGCAGGTGCTGCAGCACGATGTGCGAGGCGCTCCCGGCGGCGTCGTAGGCCTGCAGCCAGCACACGCCAGGGGACTCACCCGCCGCGACTCGGGCGCGGGTGTCGAGGTACCGGTTCGCGAAGGCGACGTCGAGGCGTTCGATCCGCGCGCCGTCTTCGAAGGCGCCGCCCGCGATGCCCGCGCGGACGGCCTCCGTCATGCGCTTGTAGAGCGCGGCGAAGTAGCCGAGCCGCGACCCCGTCGCGATGCACTCGTCGATCACGTCCTGCAGCTGCTCGATGACTCCGTCGATCGTCGTGGCCGGCATGCCGGTATCATACGGCGCGATGAGCGACGCTCCTCAGTCACCTTCGGATCGGTGGTCCGACCAGGCGCTCGACGCGGCCCGTCGTCGCGGCGATCCGCCGGCGGACGCGGTCGTCGGACAGCTCTTCGCCACCGGCGGCATCGACGCGGTGCGCGGCCTGATGGCGCGCCTGGTCGTGGACGATCAGATCGTTCCCGAGACGCTGTCGGCGCCGCTGCGGGACTTCCTCGTCACCACCGACACCACCGACGACCGCGACGCGCCGACCGTCGCCGCCGGAGAGCGGCTGTTCGCCATCCACGGCCCCGAGATCTTCGTCGTGCTGTGCTGCTCGTCGCTGCCCTCGTCCTACGCCGCGCGCAAGGGCGTCCAGGTCCTCCACCGGACGGCATACCTGGCCCGGCGCCCTACGCGACGGCTGTTCGAGACGGCGCAGATGATCATCGACGTCCTGAGTCCGGGCGGCCTGTCACCGGCGGGACGGGGCCTGCGCACCGTCCAGAAGGTGCGCCTGATGCACGCGGCGGTGCGGCACCTGATCGTCCACGACCCGGCGCAGCCCTGGCCGGCGGACGACTTCGGTGTCCCGATCAACCAGGAAGACATGCTCGGCACCCTGATGACCTTCTCCTGGGTGATCCTCCGCGGCCTGGCCCACATGGGCATCACGCTCGACGCCGCCGAGCAGGACGCGTACACCGCGACCTGGGTGCACATCGGACGCCTCATGGGGATCGAGCCGGGCCTGCTGCCCGCCACCGTGGCCGAGACCACGCTGGTCACCGACACCATCGAGCGCCGGCAGGTGGCGCCGTCGCCCGAGGGACGCGAGATGACGGCCGCGCTCCTCGACATGATGCAGCGCAACGTGCCGGCACCGCTGGCCGGGATTCCCCCCAGCCTGATTCGCGAGTTCCTGCCCGGCGACGTGGCCGACGGGCTCGGCGTCCCACGTCACCCGCTGGACGAGGCGCTCGTGGACGCCGCCGATCACCTGGTGCGCCCGTTCGAGCGGCTGTTCGACCGCGAGGCCGGTCGCCAGGTGGCCGTGCGGGTGTTCGCGATCCGCCTGCTGCAAGGGATGCAGGCGGTGGAGCTCGGCGACAGGCGGGCGCGCTTCACGGTGCCGGACTCGCTGGCCGACGGCTGGTCGACGGCCCCGGCCGACAGCGAAGAGAGCTTCTGGCGGAAGCTCTTCGCGTGGTCCGCCACTCGGCCCTAGGACTCAGGCCACCGGCACGCGCCGGCGTACGACTCGCTACTCCCGAAGCGCGGCCGCGTCATCCGCGACGACGCGATCGCGCCCGGCGCGCTTGCCCGCGTAGAGGCGCTGGTCGGCCAGGCGCAGCAGCGCGTCGGGCGCTCCGCCGTCCGGCGCGTCCTCCAGCAGCGAGGCGATGCCGACCGTGGCCGAGATCTCCACGGCTTCCAGTCCCTGGGGCGGCGCCAGGGGGCGCTCGCGGAGGCGGCGCTGGAAGCGGCGGGCCAGGGCCTGTGCGTTGACCTTCGTGGCGTTGGGCAGGATCACGACGAACTCGTCGCCGCCGTACCGGCAGACGATGTCGGACGACCGGGCGACCTCGACCAGGGTCCCGGCGAAGCGCCGCAGCACCTCGTCGCCCACCAGGTGCGAGTGCCGGTCGTTGATGGACTTGAACCGGTCGGCGTCGGCGATGAGCACGCTCATGTGCTCCTGGTAGCGCGCGGCGTGTGCCACGGCCCGCGCGAAGGCCTCGTCGAAATAGCCGCGGTTGTGGACGCCGGTCAGCGAGTCGCGGGTGAGCCGTGACTGCGCCTGCTCGTACAGCTGGCGGTAGGTCAGCTCCTGCCAGACGTCGGAAACCTCTCCGGTGCCGGAGGCCGCGGCCACCTTCGGCTCGAAAAGGCGGAGGTACGCCCACAGACACCCGCCGTACCAGATCGCCACCGCCGCTCCGCAGGCGGCCTCGACTGCGATCACCTGCTGGAGGTACGGCTGCTCCCACTGCGTGACGGCGGCCATCACGCCAGCGCCCGTGACCAGCGCCGCCACGAGCGCCGCCGCGGCCCGCGTCGGCACCGACACGACCACGATCCCTGCCGCTTCGTACGCCAGCACGACGCCGAGCAGCAGGGCGTAGAGGCCCGTGGCCCTGACGAGGGCTTCCGCGGCATCCCGGGCCACGATCCCGGAGGTGAGCGCCAGCGGAACCTCGGCGCCTGGAATGCGCGCGTGCTGGGCGATGACCAGCGCGACGAAGGTGAGCGCGGCGTTGCCCAGCGCCAGCGCGTAGACCAGGCGGCGCGTGTGCCTGGTGCCTTCGGCCGCATGCACCAGCAGCACGGCCGTCAACGTGACGCCCAGCATCACGGCAGAGGTGGGTTGTGCGGTCCACCCCGGAGCGATCTCGACGCGCAGCGGCGTGGCGGACAGCAGGTAGAGCACGCCGCCGAGCACCACGTACAACGAGGAGCGTCCTGTCACGGCCCTGGTACGAAAGAGCCCGAAGACGACGAGCGTCATCACGAGCGCTTCGGCGGCGAGCAGGGCCAGCTGAACGGGATGCATCGGACGCGCGGAAACCGCCGGCTGCGAGACTACCACGCCGTCCGGCTACGGCCGCGGGACCGCCAGCAGGACGTCGCCGTCCGCGAAGGTCGCCACGCGCGTCGCGCCCATGCGCTCGGCCCAGCGTGTCGTCGCCGGACCCTCGGTGCCTCGAAACGCCGACTCGTGGACCAGGACGTGGGTCGCGCCCGCCGACGTGACGGCCTCCCAGGCCGCGACGGGTGTGCCGAGCGCCGCCTGGAGCTGCGCGGTTCGACGGCCGTAGTCCGGCGGAAAGTAGCCGCTGTAGCCGTTCACGATCCGCTTGCCGTGCAGGCCCGCGTAGTAGACGTAGCGCAGGTCCCACGCGCGATCGCCGAAGGGCAGCTCGACGACGGTCGTGTCGTTCGGCATCAGCAGGAGATGCCGGTAGGCGAGCGGACCCTCGTTGAGGCGGTGTACCTCGCTCCACGGCCGCTCGTAGCGCGTGCCCGCTTCCCAGTTCACGTTCACGTCCACAGGCGCCGCGTACGACTCGGCCAGGAACGCGACGCCGAGGACCGTCAGCGCGGCCGTCCCGAATCGCCGTCGCGCGAGCGCGCCCAGCGAGTAGCCGGCCAGCGTGGCGAGCATCGCCGCCGCCACCATCGCGAAGCGGGCGGGTACGCGGAGACCGTCGAAGCCGGGGACGTAGTCGAAGAACAGGCGGTACAGTTCGAGGCCCGACAGCCGGCCGCCGCCGGCCCGCGGCGCCGGTCCGAGGGACATCACGATCGCGAAGACGATGGCTGCCACGAGGAGAGGCGTCAGGTCGGTGGGATTCGAGCGGGCCGCCTCGCGCCATCGCGGCGACACGATCAACCCGGCGAGCAGCAGCAGTGCGCCCACGGCCAGTGTTCGCCGGACGCTCGTCGCCCTGAGCGCGATCCCGCCGATCGTCCAGGTGCCGCCGCCGGTGAGGGCAATGAGGATCGCCGCGACGACGACGGCGGCCGTCGCCAGGACCAGCCCGACGGCGAGGCGCTCGGTGAACGGCGTGCGGCCAAAAGGCGTGTCGCGCGACGCGACACGCGCGCGCGCCGCCCACAGGCCGACGCTTGCCAACGCCATCAGCCAGGGAACGGCGCCGAAGAACAGGTCGCCCTCCGGTTGCGGGAACCGGTTCAGGGTTGGCCCCCAGAGGTGCGCCTGCGGCGGGGCGTTCACGTAGGCGTACAAGTCGGCCGAAAAGGTGAGCAGTTCCCCGTACGCGCGTTCGAGGCCGAGTTGCGCGCGCGCCTGCTGATACGGCCGCAGGAAAGGCGCCATGACGGCAAGCGTCGCCAGGCCCGCGCCCCCGAGCGAGAGCCAGGTGCGGACGTCGCGCCACCGGCCGCGCACGATCACCTCCCACAGCACGTACGCGCCGAATACCGGTGCGAAGTAGAAGAGGTAGTACCCGGTCGAGAGGCCCTGCAGCGCGAAGGCGGCCGCGCCTCCAGCCAGCGACAGGAGATGTCCGGTGTCGAAGTAGCGGCGCATGCCGTACAGCGCGAACGGCATCCACTGCGAAGACAGCGTCTGGATGTGCGGGAACTGACCGAGGCGGTACGGCAGGAACGCGTAGAAGAGACCGGCGACGAGACCGGCGCGCGCGCTGCCCGTCAGCTCGCGGACCAGCAGGAACATGCCCAGGCCCGAGAGGACGAACGTCGACAGGAACACGACGTCGTAGGCGAGCACGATGTTGCCGGTGGCCAGATAGAAGGGCAGGCCCTGGAGCGCCTGCGGCACGAGGTGCTCCGAGAAGGTGAGGCTCAGGGGCGTGGGCGCGAAGATGTTCGCGTTCCAGAGGTCGCCGAACGACATCCGGCCGGCGGCCATGCCCATGAACGCCTCGGCGTCCCAGGCCATGATCCACATGTTGAGCAGGGAGTCTCCGAGGTCGGCCGGAACGTCCCGCCCCAGTCCCGCGGCCAGCGGCCACGTCATGACCGCCGTCAGCGAGACGAAGAGCAGGAACGCGGCGACCGTCTGGACGACGCGGCCTCCCGGCACTGACGGCACCGGATCAGGCTCGCGCGAACTCCCGCGCGAAGTCCTCGACCTCGTCGTAGATCGACGACAGCTCATCGGGCGACGCCAGAAACACCACCCGGAAGTACCCGCCCTCGGGAGGCAGTCCGAAGCCGGACCCGTGCACGCACAGGATGCCCTTCGCCCGTAGCAGCCCGAGGACGAAATCCTCGTCGGTCCGGCCCGGCGGCAGCGCGACCTGCGGCATCGCGTAGAACGCGGCTTTCGGTGCCACGACGTTCATCCCGTCCATCGCGTTGAACCGGGCCGTCGTCAGGTCGGCGCGCGCCTTCAGCGCCTCTCGGAACGCGATCTGATGGGAGCGATCGCCCGTGAGTGCCGCGGTGACCGCGTGCTGCATCGGTCCGGGGCTGCACAGCCGGCCATCGGCGAGCTTCTTGATGGCCGCGAGCACCTCGTCGAGCCGCGGCGTGGCGCCGACGGCCATCCACCCGGCGCGCCATCCCGGCGCGAGGTAGGCCTTGGACAGGCTGGAGTAGGAGATGATCGGCGCGTCGGGCGCCAAGGCCGCCAGCGCCGGCACGGGGCCCTCGAACCCGAGATCGCCGTACACCTCGTCGGCGAGAATGACGAGCCCTCGCGCCAGCGCGAACTCGATCAGGCGGCGCCGCGTGGCCTCGGGGTAGATGGCGCCGGTGGGGTTGTTCGGATCGATGAGGACCAGGGCGCGCGTCCGGGGGGTGCAGGCCGCCGCCATGTGATCGAGGTCGGGCAGCCACCCGTGGTCCGGATCCGTCCGGTAGTAGACGGGCGCGGCGCCGATCTTGGCGAGCACGGCCGTGTAGAGCGGATAGGTCGGCGACGGCACGAGCACGTCGTCGCCCTCGTCCACCATCGCGGTGAGCGCGAGCTCGATGCCTTCCGAGGTGCCGGACGTGATGAGCACGCGGTCCGGCGAGACCATCACGCCGCGGGCCGAGAAGTCCGCGGCGGCGGCATCGCGGGCCGGCTGGATGCCGACCGACGGCGTATAGCCGTTGTGCCCGTCGCGCATGGCCCGCGCCACGGCCTCCACGAGGTGCGGCGGCGTCTGGAAGCCGAAGGCGTTCGGGTCGCCGATGTTGAGGTAGCGGACCCGCATGCCGGTCGCTTCGACCTTCCGGGCCTCCGCCACGACCTGCCGGATGGCGTAGGTGAATCGTGCGACCCGCTTCGCGGCAGGGAAGGACGTCGTGAGTGTCGCGCCCATGGCGCTCACAGCTTAGCAGTGGGCGGCGCCGAGCCGTCTGGCTCCGTGGCGGGACCCCCATCAGGGCCTGGCATCTGCGTACCTGCGTCCGCAGCAGCTCAGGAGCCGGTCAGACTGTGCAGCCGGTTCCACTAACTGCTCCGGAGATTACATGGGGGTGTAAGTCTTACGCCCCGCTCCGGGCCTCCAGCCGCTGTCGCCAACGCCGCCTTTGCCGATAAGCCTTTTACAGTCATCAGTTACTGGTCATGGCACGGGGGTTGGTTGTGGAGATGGACATGCAGCGGGTAGTGATCGCCTCCATCGTCGCCTTGCTGGCGACTCCGGTGGTGGGCGAAACAGGCCAGACCGGGAGCGAGCCGCAGACGGGCGGCATGTTCCGGTCCGGCGTGGACCTCGTGACGGTGAGCGCTACCGTCAGGGATCGCCGCGGCCGTGCGGTCGTGGACCTGGCCGAGACCGACTTCGAGGTGCTCGACCGCGGGGTCCGGCGCCCGATCGCCCAGTTCCGTCGTGAAGCGGCGCCTGTCAGCGTCGCGATTCTGTTCGATGTCAGCGGCAGCATGGACCTCGCGTCCAGGGCGCTTGCCGCACGGTTTGCGGCGCACCACGTGCTCTCCTGGTTGGAGCACGGCCGCGACGAGGCCGCGCTGTTCGCTTTTGACAGCCGGCTGCACGAGGTGGCCCCGTTTACGGTCGATACGCGTGCCCTGCAAGGTGCGCTGGGGGAGGTCGATCCGTTCGGGGCCACTTCGCTGCACGATGCGATCGCCGACACGGCGAAGCGCATCTCTGAACGCGCGAACCATCGTCGCGCCATCGTGGTGCTGACCGACGGCATCGACACGGCAAGCCGGCTCACGCCGGCGGAGGTGTCCGGCATCGCCAGCGAGATCGACGTGCCGGTCTACGTCATCGCGGTGGTGCTGCCCATCGACAACCCCGACGCCAACGGCCGGCCCGCGCGCGACGAATCCGTGCCGGCGGCGGTCGGCACGATCCGCGAGCTGGCGGCGTGGACGGGCGGGGAGCTGTTCTATGCCAGCACGCCTTCCGACACCAGCAAGATCGCCCGCCAGGTGGTCCGCGAGCTGCGCGAGCAGTACCTGATCGCGTTCGAGCCCGGCGCCGACGCGGGCTGGCATCCCATCGAAATTCGTACGACGAGGAAGAACCTCACGGTTCGGGCGCGTGGCGGTTACGTCGCCGGCGCGCGCAGTCGCAGCAACGAGTTCTAGTGGCCCCAGAGAGATCCCACTAGCAGAACGACGGCGTCCAGGAGGATAGAGAACATGAAGAAGTCATTGTTCGTGGTGAGTTGCTTCGCGGTGACACTGGCTGTGGCTCCGGCGTGCGCGACGAAGAAGTTCGTCCGGACCGAGGTTGGCCAGGTCAACGACAAGGTCACGACGCTCGGCAAGTCGCTCGAGGAGACCCAGGAGCGCGTGCGCGTCGCCGAACAGCGGATCGGCGAAGTCGATACGAAGGCCCAGGCGGCCGGCCAGTCGGCGCAGCAGGCCAACGCGGCGGCCCAGACCGCTCAGAGCACCGGCAACCAGGCGATGGAAGTCGGCAAGCAGGCATCGGCCAAGGCGGACGCCGTCGAGGCGTCGACCCGCAAGCTGATCTTCGAGACCGTGCTCACCGACGACCAGGCCAAGTTCCGCAGCGGCCAGGCGACCCTGTCGGACGAGGCGAAGGCGGCCCTGGATCAGATGGTGTCGCAGATCAAGGAACAGAAGTCGGCGATCTGGGTCGAGATCGAGGGCCACACCGACAACACCGGCGATGCCGCCTACAACATGCAGCTCGGTCAGGCGCGCGCGGACGCCGTGAAGCGCTACCTCTACGAGCAGCACCAGGTGCCGCTGCACAAGATGAACGCCATCAGCTTCGGCGAGGAGAAGCCGGTGCAGGACAACAAGACGCGCGCGAACCGCTCGCAGAACCGCCGCGTCGTGATCAAGGTGCTCGCCTAAAGGCCGGGGAACAGGGATCGGGGGACCGGGGAACAGCCCGTCCCGCTGTCTCACTACGGCCGGCTGGGGTCTACGCCCTGGCCGGCCGTTTCATTTTCCGGACGTGCGCGCCGGAAGCGCGTAGAGCCATGCGCCGTCGGCCCGGACCGTGACCGTCGCTCCCCGGGCCTCCAGCCACATCCGGATCCGCGCGCCCGTGTCGTCCGCCCAGGCGGCGGGGTGGACGATGACGTGGGTGGCGGGCGCGAGCGCGTCCCATGCCCGATCCGGCTCGGCGAGCGGGTCGTGGAGCCGCCCGACGCGCGCCAGGAAGCTCGAGGGCAGGACCCCGCTGTACCCGTTGATCGTGCGGTGGTCGTGGGCGAGCGTGAAATACGAGTAGAGGATCTCGTAGCCGAGCACGCCGAACGGGAACTCGGCGAGCACGGCGCCTGGCGGCAGCGTTCGAGCGACGCGATAGATCGCTGGTGGAGTCGGCCCCGGCCGCAGGTAGTCCGGGCGGGGCGGCTGGCCCGCGGCCATGACCTCCCGGTTCATGACGAACGGCGTCGCAAACGCCGGCCGGATCGCGAGCACCGTCGCGAGCACGGCCGCCGCCGCGCCGGCCCGCCATCGGCCGAGCCATACCGCTCCGAACCCGGCCAGAACCGAGCACAACGCGAACGCGATCACGCTGAATCGCTCGGCGACGCGCAACCCGGCGAACCCCGGGACGTAGGCCAGCAGGAGCCCGTACGGTCCGGGGACCGGCGTCTGACCCACCTGCACGACCGGGCCGAACGACAGCACGACGGCCATCGTCGCGAACCCCAAGAGTGCGAGGCGCGCCGACCGGGAAGGCCAGTCCGCCTGACGGCGGGTCGCCGCGGCACCAACCACGGCCAGCACGACGAGCGGGCCGAACCACGGCCAGGCCCGGGCGTAGCTGTCGAACGTCGCCGAGTTGGCGGCGATCTCCGCGGTCGATCGCGTCACGCCGAGCGCGGCGCGCGTGGCCAGATAGCGCAGCATCAGCGGCAGCACCATCACCACCGAGCCGGCGCCCGCCGCCGACAGCAGCGCCCAACCTGTCCAGTCGCGCAGCCGGTCGTGCCTGGCGAGCGACCACACGGCGAAGGCGGCCGTGAACGGCGCGCAGTACGCCATGAGGTAGTTCGACGACAGGTGCAGCATCACGAGCGCGGCGGTCGCGCCGGCGAGGGCACGGCGCGAGCGGGTGGCAAGGAAACGATCGATCGCCCAGAGGGCCAGCAGCCACCAGTGGATGGACAGCATGTGGAGGTGCGAGGACCAGATCACGCGGTACTCGCTGAACATGCAGGTCAGACCCGCGACCGCGCCAGCCCAGTGGCTGCCCGACAGGTGGCGGGTCAGCAGGTGAGCGGCCAGCCCCGTGAGCGCGAAGGTCGCGAGGAACACGACGTTGAACGCCAGCAGCGGCTGATCGACGACCCACGTGAGCGGCAGGATCTGCAGCGTCTGGCCGATGAAGTGCTCGGAGTACGTCAGCGTCCCGTGTTCCGGCGCGAAGATCGGGAGATCCCACATCGCCGTCCAGGCCCCGACGTCGCCGTGCAGCACGGCGGTGAGGTGGCGCGCCACCCAGGCCATGATCCAGGCCGTGAAGAGCGAGTCGCCGTAGTCGGCCGCGATCGACGTCCGCAATTCGGGCAGGAGCGGGTGCGCGAACACCAGGGTCGCCGCGACGTAGGCCGCCGCGATCGTCCAGGCGCCGAGCGGCGAGCGGGCGCTCATCTCGCGGCCGGCGGTGTCAGCGACCGGCCGCGGGCGACCAGCGGGCGAACCGGATCAGCGTGTAGACGGCCTTGAAGGCGTCCTTGATGCCGATCTTCTTGCCTTCCTCGTACGTGCGGCCGTTGTAGGAGATCGGCACTTCGAACACGCGGGCGCGCATCCTGGCGATCTTGCACGTGATCTCGGGCTCGATGCCGAAATCGCGCGACTGCAGATCAAGCCGTTGCGCGACGTCCCGCACGAAGACCTTGTAGCAGGTCTCCATGTCGGTCAGGTTCAGGTCCGTGATGGCGTTCGAGAGGAGCGTCAGCGCCCGGTTCCCCACGGAATGCCAGAAGTAGAGCACGCGGTGGCCGCCCTGGGCGCCGAGGAACCGCGATCCGTAGACGACGTCGGCACGGCCTTCGAGGATCGGGCGCAGCAGCAGCGGATACTCGCGGGGGTCGTACTCGAGGTCGGCGTCCTGGATGATGACGATGTCGCCGGTGGCTTCCTTGAAGCCGCGGGCGACCGCCGCGCCCTTCCCCTGGTTCACGGGCTGCAGCAGCACCCGCACGCCACCCTGGCCGTCGAGCGTGGCCAGGATGTCGCGCGTGCCGTCCTTCGAGCCGTCGTCCACGATCAGGATTTCCTTGCCGACCTCGCCGAGATCGACGTCCTGTACCCGCGCGACGATGTCGCGGATCGTGGCCCGCTCGTTGTAGCAGGGCATGACGACGGTCAGCTTCATGCGACCATCGAGTATACGCGTTGGCCCTGCCCGGGTCGCCCGCCCGGCCCGCGCGCGTGGCGGGCCGGAGGACGCGTCTGCGCGACCGCGCGCGCTACTGCGAAACGGTGAGCTGTCCGCGGGTCTCGCCGCCGGGATTCACGGCGGAGTGGATGTTGACGTAGACCTGCCCGGCGACCAGCGACTGCACGAAGTCCTCGAAGGTGCGGATGCCCTGGTCGGGCCGCGCCCGCAGCGACGATGGGTTGACCGTGCCCGCCAGCACGAAGTCGTTCGAGACGTTGGCGGGCGGCGCCAGGTCGATCACGACCGGGCCGCCGACGCCGGGCCCGCCCACATGGAAGTGCCCGCCCACGGCGCCGCTCGGCAGATTGAAGACCTCGACCCTGTACGTGATGGTCTCGGTCGCCACGTTCACGAACACTTCAGCCGTGCCCGTGGCGCCGGTGACGACGGCTGCTGGCGTCTCGTTGGCCCCGGACAACACCGCCGTCAGGCGGTACGTCTGTGCGCTGGCATCGGTCGTCGCGCCCAGCCCCACGACCGCCGCGGCGGCCACGTACATCATCATTCGTCGCATGGGATCTCCTTTGCGGCCGGTCCGTCGGGACGACAGCGGCAGCCTGCCGCCCTTCGCACGATCCACGCCAGTCGCCAGACGACGGGTTTCCCCCGCGGACGCGCCACGGCGCGGCGTAGCCGTGGCCGCGGCCCTTACGGCGCGCGAAACGCCTTACGCGGATGGTAAGCCGCGAATACGGCCATCAATGGCCGCGGTGGGGCTCGAGGAGCTTCTCGAGTTGACCGAGACGTTCGTGGCTGCCGAGCAGCGCGAGGACGTCCCCTTCCTCGACGGTGTCGTCGGGTCCCGGTGACAGCGTGCGGAAACCGCCCGGCTGCCCGGCGTCCGCCCGGCGGATCGCGATCGTGGTCAGGCCGTACTTGGCGCGCAGGCCGATCTCGCGCAGCGACTTGCCCACGAACTCGGCGGGCGCCGGGACCTCGACGATCGAGATGTCTCCGGAGAGCTCGATGTAGTCGAGCACGTTCGGGATGACGAGGCTGTGGGCGACGCGGATCGCCATCTCGCGTTCGGGGAACACGACGCGCCTCACGCCGAGCTTCTCGAGAATCCGGCCGTGCAGGGGCGTCACCGCCTTGGCCACGATGTCCTCGATGCCGAGCTCCTTGATGAGCGTGACCACGAGGAGGCTGGCCTCGATGTTCTCGCCGATGGAGACGATCGCGACGTCCACGTCCTGGATGCCGGCGGCACGCAGGGCCCGGTCGTCGGTGGCGTCGAGCTTCACCGTCTGCGACACCTGGTCGGCGAGCGCGTTGACTCGATCGTCGCTCCCGTCGATGCCGATCACCTCGTGGCCGAGCTGGGAGAGCGTCGTGGCCATGGCGGCGCCGAAGCGCCCCAGGCCGATCACAGCGAACGTGCGTTTCGTCATGGCGTCACCCGACCAGGACCTTGCCTTCCGGATAGCGGAGCTTCGGCTTCGAGCTGCCGTGGCGCGCGACGGCGATCGCCAGGGTCAAGGGGCCCAGCCGGCCCACGAACATCATCAGCATGATGAGGATCTTCCCGGCGGGCGAGAAGAAGGCCGAGAGACTCACCGCCGACCCGGCCTGGCCCATCGAGAGCCCCACCGTGCCGAAGGCGGACGTGGTCTCGAACAGGGACGGCATCAGGTCGCGGCCCTCGGTCAGGAGCAGCACCCAGACCACCGTGTTCACGGCCACGAACGCGATGAGCGACACGAAGAACGCCTTCGCCACGAGTTCGGGCGCGAGGCGCCGCTTGAAGATCACGGTGTCGTCCTCGCCCCGTACCGTGGCCCAGAGCGCCGCCAGCGTGATCGAGAACGTGGACGTCTTGACGCCGCCGCCCGTGCCTCCGGGGGAGGCGCCGATGAACATCAGCACCGTCACGACGAACACGGTCGGCACCGTCAGGGCGCCGATGTCCACGGTGTTGAAGCCCGCGGTCCTCGTCGTCACCGACTGGAAGTAGGACGCCAGCACCTTCTGGCCGAGCGGCAGGCCGGCGAGCGTCCGCGGGTTGCTCCACTCGAGCGCCAGGAACGCCACCGTCCCGAACACGATCAGCATCAGCGTGGCGCGCAGCACCAGGCGGGTGTGGATCGAGAGGCGCAGTCCGAGGGCCTTCCGCTGGAGGAGCTCGGACCACACGAAGAACCCGAGTCCGCCCGACACGACCAGCGTCGTCACGACCAGGTTCACCACGAGGTCGCCCTGCCAGCGCATCAGGTTGTCGCTCCAGAGCGCGAACCCCGCGTTGTTGAACGCCGACACTGCATGGAAGAGCCCGAACCAGACGGCCGGCCCGGCGCCGAGCGACGACCACCACCACGCCGCGAGCACCAGGGCGCCCGTGAGCTCGAAGACGAGGGTCAGCCGAAGCACCGTGGCGGCCAGCCGGACCAGGCCCTCCATGTCGTGCGCGTTGAGGGCTTCCTGCAGCGTGAGCCGTTCCTGCAGCGACACCGTGCGGCCAAGCGCCGAGATGAGGACCGTGCTCAACGTCATGTAGCCCAGGCCCCCAATCTGGATGAGGACGAGCACCACGACCTGGCCGAAGACCGAGAGATCGCGCGCCGTGTCCACCACGATGAGGCCCGTGACGCACACTGCCGAGACGGCGGTGAACGCGGCGTCGAGCAGGGACAGGTGGCTGCCTTCGGCCGCCGAGACCGGCAGCGAGAGCAGAAGGCTGCCCACCGCGATCATGGCCAGGAAGGTGAAGGCCAGGAACTGCGAAGGCGACAGCGGGCGCCGGCGAGCCAAGGTTCTCGATTGTGCCACAGGGTCCACGGCCGACCTGGACCGCCCGGCGGCCGCTAGCGCACGGCGTCGAAGTCGAACGACGCGCGGCCGAGCGTGGCCGTGCCGTCCCGGATCACGACCTCGTGGCGACCGCCGCCCAGGGCGTGCGCATCGAAGCGGGCGTGGACCCAGCCGCCGGTCAGCGGCTCGGTGCCGTTCAGGACGGGGGCGGTCGGCGGGGGAAACGGCCACCATGGCGCGTCCATCGGCGTCGGGTCCCAATACGCGCCGAAGTGGGGTCTGCGATCGGTGCTCTCAGCGACGTGCGGCGTCGGCGACCCGGGGGCATCGAGCGGCACGATGAGCACGTCGACGGGTGGCACCCCGATGTAGGTGTTCTGCGGATGGAACTGGAGCTCCACGATCACCTCCAGGAGCCCCCGCCAGGGCCGGAGCGCGTCGATCATCTGGCGTCGTCCGTAGCCGCGATCCAGCAGCCGCCGCTTCTCCTCCACCAGAAGGACGACGCGGCGGTACTCCGAGACGAGGGACACCCGCCGGACGGCATCGCCGGGGAAGCGGTCGTAGCCGTCGTGGAAGGCTTGACGTTCCGCGCGTTCAGCCTGCTGCGCGAAGGCTATCGCATGGTCGATGGCCTCGAGGCCGATGTCCGTCTCGAGGGCGCCGCCTGCCGGCCCGGCCGCCAGCGCCACCGCCATCGAGAACGAAGCCGCAGCCACCGCCGCCCGTGCCGACGCCCCGGCAGTCACGGTTCCGAGAATACCGCGAGCGGGTAACATGCCGGCGGGAGGGAGCGCGTGGAGCTTCGGGGACGCGTGGCGCTGGTCACGGGAGGGGCGCGAATGGGGGACGCCGTCGCCACGACGCTGGCAGGCGCCGGCGCCGACGTCGCGCTGACGTACCGCAGGTCGTCCGAGGCCGCCGAGAAGACCGCGGCGGCGGTCCGGGCCCTCGGCCGCCGGGCCTGCACGCTGCGCGCCGATCTGGCGAGCGACGACGCCTGCCGCACCGTCGTGGACGACACGGTCGCCGCGCTGGGCCGGCTGGACGTGGTGGTGAATCTCGCCTCGGTGTACGAGCGCGTCCCGTTCGACGAGGTTGGCCCCGCGGAGTGGGATGCCCAGATGGCCGTCGATCTCAGGGCGTCGTTCCTCGTCAGCCGGGCGGCGGTGCCGCACCTCCGGGTCGCCGGCGGAGGGCGCATCGTGAACGTCGCCGACTGGCTCGTGGCCAGCGGCCGGCCGAGGTACGAGGGCTACCTGCCCTACTACGTGGCCAAAGCTGGTGTCAAAGCCCTGTCTGAAGGACTGGCCCTTGAACTGGCTCGCGATGCCATACTCGTGAATGCCATTGCCCCGGGACCCATCGAGCCTCCGCCCGGGACGTCCCCTGAGGAAGCGGCCGCGGTCGAGCGGGCCACCCCGCTGGGACGATGGGGTGGCGCCGCCGAGATCGCCCGCGCCGTGCGCTATCTGTGCGAGACCGACTTCGTCACCGGCGAGACCATCCGCGTCGATGGCGGCCGTCACCTGAAGTGATCCGACCTGGAGGACCCGCCATGCCCACCCGCGTCCCATCCCGCCGCGCGTTCCTGGCCGCCCTGAGCGCGGGTGCCGCCGTCACCGCGGCACCTCCGGCGGCGGCGGCCGCGACGCAGCCGGCCGCCGCCGGTGACGCCACCGTCGATCTGCTGCGAGTGCTCTCAGAGGCACCCGGCCCGCCCGGCTTCGAGGAAGACGTGCGCAGAATCGTGGTGCGCGAGTACTCGGCGCTCGGAGCGACCATCGAGTACGACGGCCTGGGCGGCGTCCTGGCGACGCTGCCGGGCGCCGTGGAAGGCCCGCGCGTCCTGGTCACGGCCCACCTGGACGAGGTGGGCCTGATGGTGCAGTACGTGACGCCCGACGGCTTTCTCCGGGCGAAGACCCTGGGCGGCATCCTCGAGCAGGCCCTCCCAGACCAGCGCTGGACCGTGCTCGGGCGGAACGGTCCAGTGACCGCGATCAGCGGCCTCCGGACCACCCACGTCATGTCACCGGCCGAGCGTGGCGCCGTCTGGCCGCTCGACCAGACCTTCTTCGACGTCGGCGCATCGTCGCGCGAGGAGGTCGCGCGCATGGGCATCCGCCCAGGCGACGGCATGGCGCCGCTGACGGCCTTTCACGCGATGGCCAATGGTCGCTATGCAGGGAAGGCCTGGGACGACCGCGTCGGCTTGGCCGTGATGATCGCCGCCGCCCGCCGCATCAGGGCCGAGGGCCTCCGGTTGCCGGCGCACGTGATCTGGGTGGCGACGACCCAGGAGGAAATCGGCCTTCGGGGGGCGCAGACGGCCGTGGACAAGGCCCGTCCGGACCTTGGCATCTCAATCGAGGCCGGCGTCTCGGCCGACTACCCGGCGATCGGACCGACCCAGGCGCAGGAACGGCTGGGTGGCGGACCCGGGGTGTTCATGCTCGACAGCTCGATGATTCCGAACCGGAAGCTCCGGGACTTCTTTTTCGACGTCGCGGGCGCTCAGGGCATTCCCCTCCAGCCCGACGTTCTGACCGGATATGGGGAGGACGGCGCCGAGATCCAGCGCTACGACACGGGGCGACCTTCGGTGAACATGACCGTCCCGACCCGCTATCTGCATGGTCACAACGGCATCATCCAGCGGACCGACTTCGACGGGGCCGTCGACCTGCTGATTCATGTGCTGCTGAAGCTCGACCAGGTGACAGTGTCCGGTCTGGCCAGCTTCACGCCCTGACACGAAAAACGACATCCCTCTCGATACACGGCGACTTCAAGGTTGACAGTTAATGTCTAAACACATATCGTCGTGACATGAGCAAGCCGCTCTACGAAGAGCTGAAACAGGGCAAGCCCTTCGACCTCATCGAAGAGGAGGTCCACGTCAGCATCGCCAGAACAGCCGCCGTCCTGGAGCGGGCGTTCGCCCGCCTGCTCAAGCCAAAGGGCATCACCCCCACCCAGTACAACGTCCTCCGCATCCTCCGTGGCGCCGGGTCGGACGGCCTGTGCCGCCACGAGATTGGCGCTCGTCTGGTCACGCCGGTGCCGGACGTCACGCGGCTGCTTGACAGAATGGAACGGGACGGCCTGGTTTTTCGCCAGAGGATGGATGCCGACCGCCGGCTCGTTCGAACGATGATCACGCGGCGAGGCAGAGAAGTCGTCGACGGGCTGGACCTCGAGCTCAGGGCCGCCCACCGAGCCAGGCTGGCGCACGTGAGGCCGGAAGCCCTCCGGCAGCTGGCAGATACGCTCGCCGACGTGCGCAACGGCGAGGACTAGAGCGCTGAGAATCTGCCAGGAATAGCCAGGCCATAAATGTGTTTACACTCTTAACGTCATCACTTTATAAAGGGGCACACTCATGATCAGTCAGGTCGCCGTCAAGACGTTCGCCATCGACAAGACCCACTCCGAGGTCGCCTTCCAGGTCCGGCACCTCATCACCAAGGTGCGAGGCCGGTTCAGCGACTTCTCGGGCCAGATCGAGCTCGACCTCGAGAACCCCGCCCAGTCCCGGGTCGACGTCACCATCCAGGCCGCCAGCATCGACACCAACACGCCGGATCGCGACGCCCATCTCCGCTCCAACGACTTCTTCGGAGTCGAGCAGTTCCCGACGCTCAGGTTCGTCAGCACCGCCGTTCGGACCACAGGTTCGAACACCTATGCCGTGACGGGGGACTTCACCATCCGCGACATCACCCGCTCAATCGAGGTCCCGGTCACGTACCTGGGGGAAGCCACGGATCCGTGGGGCAACAAGAAGATCGCATTCGAGGCCGAGTTCACGGTCAACCGCAAGGACTACGGCCTTCTGTGGAACGCGGCTCTCGAAACAGGCGGATTCCTGGTCGGCGACGAGGTGACGATCCTGCTCTCGTTCCAGGCGGCCGCCGCCTAGCACCGGTACAGGAGATCGCCCGCTCTGGAGGGCCGCCGTGCGCTACGATGCGCACACATGGCCACCATCTGGAACCACCCGGCCCGCACGGCGCTCGTCATGCGGGCCGGTGCCCTCACGCCAGGGCACCGCGCTCGGTGGGGCCAGTTCGGCGTCTCGGGCATGGTGGCCCATCTGAACGACTCGATGCGGATGGCCTTGGGCGACCTCACGGTCCACGCGAAGGCGCCCTCGATTCTCAGATGGGCGCCCGTCCGGTATCTCGTGATCCACCTGCTTCCGATGCCCAAGAGCGCACCGACGGCCCCGGAACTGCTGGCGCGAACCTCGGGCGCGGACCTGGCGAGGGAACTCGAGACGTTCGTCGCGCTTCTTGCCCGGTTCGATGGGCGGGTGAGTCTGGCCGCGACACATCCCGTCTTCGGCCGGATGACCTCAGACGACTGGGGCGCGCTGATTCACAAGCACACCGATCACCACCTGCGGCAATTCGGCGCCTAGCGCCGACGCCGTCACTTGCTCCAGGGGGGGACGACCTTGTTGCTGCGGGCGTAGGCGATCAGCTGTCCGAGGTGCTCGTGCAGATGCGTGACGGTCATCACCCAGGTGGTCCCGATGCGCGACTCCTGACCGAACAGCTTCAGCGTCGTGTCGAGCTTCGCGTCCGGCGTGCCCCGCATGGCGTCCTTGAGGAACGCGAACGACCGCTCGAGCTCGCCGATGATCTCGGTGCGCGACCGCGTCTTCTTCTCGAACGCCTCGACGGTCTCGTAGTTCGTGCCCGAGATGCCGGTGGCCGCGGGAGCCGCCACGCCGAGCGCCGCCGGCATGAAGTAGTTGTCCGCGGCCACGTGCGTCAGCGCCTCGCCCACGCTGCGGACGCCTGGCATCGGCCGCCATGCGTACGACGTCTCCGGAATGGCATTGGCGAGGCCAACGACCTTCCGCTCCACCGCGTCGACATCGGCCAGCAGGTCGCCCATGACGCCGGCGCGCGGCGCCTGGGCATGGGCGGCAAGTGTCGCCGCAGCCACGAGGGTTCCGAGCACGAGCAGACGGCCACGAATGGACATGCGATCCTCCGGATGACGGGGGCGTGCCGCACGCTCCCCGGATGCCCATCGTAGACCGGGCGCCGAACGCGCCTGCGCGCTTCGTCCCAGCCGTTCATCCCGGCTGAAGGCTTATTCGCCGATGAGCGACTTCGTCAGAATCAGATACGGCGCTTCGCGGAACCCGAATCGCTGGTATGCCCGCAGGGCGCGCGCGTTCGTGTTGTAGCCGTACAGCCGCAGGTCGATCGCGTCGGCCGCCTTGGCCTCCTGCACGAGGTGCTTCAGGATTACGTCCACCAGGCCGGACCCGCGATGCTCGGGCAGGATGTAGAGGCTCTGGATCCACCAGTACTCGCCGCCGCGGAAGTTGCTCCACTCCGTCACGATCGACGTGCTCGCCACGACCCCGCCCCGCAGCTCCACCACCCAGTAGCGGGCCCGCGTCGGGACGGCGAAGGCCCCCTCGACGCCCCGCTGGACGTCGGCGCGGCTGAGCGTCCGCCCTTCGGCGTCGAGCGCCTCGCTGATCGTGAATGCGACGAGCGCCTGGACGTCGGCCGGCGTGGCCGGCCGGATCTGGTAGTCGGACGCGAGCGGATTCATCGCGGCAGGGTACACGATGTGCCGCTCCGTGCGGACAAGTCGCTGCTTCAGAGCAGGGGAGCGACGAGCGCGACCACCGACACGACGCGGCAGGCCACCGCGAGCCGGGGGTGAAGGCGCTCGATGTTGTTCCACACCAGCGCGAGAAGCGTCATGGACGCCAGCATCACCAGTGCCCAGAACAGCACGACTGCGGGAGGCTGCGGACCGAGCCACGGGCCGAGCCCCACCGTCCACAACGACCCGTAGAGGAGCGCCACGTGGACGGCATAGACGAGCAGGGACTCCTCGGCCAGGCCCTGCAGCGGCGGCGTCAGTCGCGTCACGCGGTTCCCGATCGCGGCCACCGCCGACAGCAGCACCAGCACCGAACCGAACCGCTGGAGAAAGGACAACGGACTGGCGCGCCACCAGTCCGACACGCCGTACTCGAACCAGCCGGCCTGCCCCGCCAGGCCCGCGGCGATCGCCAGGACCGCCCCGCCAAGGAAGAGGCGACGGGCCAGCGGCTGGAGGTGGTCGCGCGTGGCCCACGGACCGGCCGTGACGCCGAACGTCGCTCCGAGCAGCGTGAAGCCGGCCCAGGGAAAGAGTGGAAACAGCGTGCCGGTCTGGTAGGAGAAGTACGACGCGACGAAGAGCGGGAGGTGGTCGGTCCAGGTGATGCCGAACACGATCGGGGTCGCGAGGACGACCATCGTGCCGGCGACGCCGCAGGCGATGGCGAAGCGCCGCGGCGTTCGGGTCACGGCGATGAGCAACTGGAGCGCGAGCAGCGACACCGCCACGTTCTGCAGCACGTCGACGGCGAAGAAGGAGCGCCAGCGTTCGTCGGTGGCGAACGGCAGGTGCACGAATCTGCCCATCGGGAAGTGCATGAAGTAGCCGAGCGCCAGGAAGAACGACAGGCGCCGGACACGCTTGATGGACCGCCGCGACGGGCGCCGCTGGTCGTCCCAGTGCCTGAGGGCCGTCAGGCTGAAGGCCGCGCCAGACAGGAACAGGAACGTGCAGGAGGTGAGGCCCCGCAGGTAGAGCCAGAGGTTGTAGGTGAGGCTCGTGCGGAAGTCGGGGTGCAGCAGGGCGTCGATGGTGTGCCCCTGGATCATCAGGAGCACCGCCACGGCCCGGGCGAGATCCACGAACAGGATCCGCCCGCCCGTGGCGGGCCGGGGATCGGCCGGAGCCGGACCGGCGTCCGGACCCGCCGCGATCACGCGCGCGTCGAGAACACCGATCGCATCGACTCCAGCGCGCCGGTCAGCTCCTTGCGGTCCCGGCACGTGCAGAACCGGATGTAGCCCTCGCTGGCCGGGCCGAAGTCCACGCCGGGCACGCAGCCCACCCGGCCGTGCTTGATGATGTGTTCCACGACGGTCCACGAGAGCGACTCGCCCTTGTCGAGCCCCTCGTCACGCGCCCAGTCGCGGTTGATCTTCACGAACGCGTAGAACGCGCCTTCCGGCGGGGTCCCGGAGAGGACGTGGCCGGCGACCTCCTTCAACCCGTTGTAGAAGAGGTCGCGCCGGATCTTGAGCTCCGTCTTGAACTCCTCGATGCAGTCCTGCGGGCCTTCCAGCGCCCCTATTGCGCCGTACTGCGCGATCGAGCACACGTTGCTGGCGGTGTAGAGCGCCACCTTCGCCGCCCGCGAGCGGATGGTCTTGTCCTTGATGGCCACGTAGCCGACGCGCACGCCCGTCACGGCGTAGCTCTTGCTCATCGTGTAGATCGGGATCGTGTGGTCGTACATCCCGGGCAGCGACGCGATGCTGACGTGCTCCCCGCTGAACAGGACGTCCTCGTAGGCCTCGTCGGAGAACACCCACAGGTCACGCGCCTTCGCCATCTCGGCGATGCGCTCCAGGTCGGCTCGCGTGAAGGCGCCGCCGCTGGGGTTGGTGGGCGAGTTCACGTAGATGGCTTTGGTCTTCGGCGTCAGCGCCCGCTCGAGCTCGTCGAGATCCCAGCGGAAGCCCAGCGACTCGTGCACCGGCACTTGCACCGGCACGGCATGCGCGGATCGGGTGATGGCGAGCGACGGTGGCCAGAGGGGGTCGGGGCAGATCACCTCGTCGCCAGGCTCGAGCACGGCGTGCAGGGCCATGTAGATGCCGTGCGTGCCGCCGTTGCACACGATCACCTCGTCGTCGCTGCCCACGGGGATGCCGTTCTTGTTGCGCAGCTTCTCGGCGATGAGGTGGCGCAGCCGCGGGAGGCCGAGGGTGGGCAGGTAGTGGGTGTGGTTCCCGTCGACGCCCTTCCGCATGCCCTCCTTGAAGGACTCGGGCGCGTCGAAGCTGACGTCTCCCTGATCGAGGCGGAACGGATTCTGAATCGTGTACATCATGTCGCGGATGCGCACGATGCCGGACATCGGGAGCGAATCGAGGAAGGAACCCATGGAGACTCAGGCGGCTAGGGGCGCGCGGCCAGCGGCTGGGACGACGATCAGCAGCAGCGGCACACCAGTTGAACCGGGCAAGCGTACCACGATTGCCGGGCTCGGCGGGGCGGCCGGTAGGCGTCCGTTCGAGGGCCTGAGGGTCCGGGACTCAGACCCGGAGTAGTCCGGGCCTGCCCTTCAGCGTGCCCGGACCTGCAGCCCGGCCTTGTCGAGGATGGCCGTCAGCACCGACGCGGTGCGGACCAGGGGCAGGTTGCTGACGTAGAAGTGGCGCACGCCGAGGGCGACGAGGGCGCGAATCGACCGCGCGCAGATGTCGACGGGCGTGGCGCCGGCCGCGAACTCCTCGAGCAGCCCGTCCACGGGCACCGGCAGGAAGCGGCTCAGGGTCTGGAGGGTCGAGGCCTTGGCGCTCCGGTAGTAGAACACGCCGAACATCCCCGGCACGGTCACGCCCTGGCGCTCGGCCTCGCGCAGGAACGCCTCCACGCGGTCGGCGCCGTGGTGCGACACGATCTGCGTCAGGTAGAAGTCGGCCGTGAACTCGCCGCCGCCGACGAAGGCCACCTGGCGCGCGGTGTCGGCGGCCGGGTTGGCCCAGCCGCCCAGGGGCAGGTCGGGGTGGCGTTCCCGGATCAGGCGGCGCAGCTGCCAGGCGTGCTCCACGACGCGGGGTCGTCCGACGTGCTTGTCGCCCCCCAGGACGACCAGGGCGGGAAAGCCGTGGTTCACGGCCTGATCCGCGTATGCCAGGCAGAACTCGATCGAATGCTTGGTGGTCAGGAAGGGCACGACCCGTCCGCGCGGGACGTCCGGCCCCAGGTTGGTGACCAGGTGACGCAGGTTGTTCTCTTCCTGCGCGCCCACGGCGCTGTCGGTCACCATGACCCGCACGTCCTGCCGGACCAGGCCCCGGATCGCGTGGTAGGTGTCGATCCAGGCGTCGATGCCGGCCGCCGCCTCGAGCTCGGCCCGGGGCGGGCGCAGCTCGACGGCGACGACGTGCGGCGCGGTCGTGAGGTCGGCGAGGATTACTTGCGCTCCTTGAGCTTGTAGCCGGCCGGCGGCGCGAACAGATCGTCGGCGAGCGCGCCCGCCGCGACGTCGGTCGTGACCGTCGTGCTGGTGCCGCCGCCCATCTTCGCCATGAGGCCGGCGAGCGGACCGCTGCCCTCCATCTTCATCGTCATCTCGGTCTCGTAGGCGATGCCGCCCACCGCGGCCATCTTCCGGTACAGCTCGCCCATCGCCTTCGACTGGCCGGGGTTCGCCTTCGCCGCCCTTGGATCGCCGAAGACGAAGCCCTTGTCGGCGGCCTGGGTGTAGAAGTTCGCCCAGTCGGCGGCGCCCGGCCCGCCCTTCACGATCCAGACGGGTCCGGTCATGGTGAGCGTCATCTTCATGTCGCCGCCCCCCATGGCCGTGGGGACCGACATCGTCATGTCGTAGCCGGTGGCCGTCTTGCCCGCGATGTCCTTGGTCTTGCCGTTCGGCTCGAAGGTGGCGGTGATGGACGACACGTCGACGGCCTTCGCCATGTCCTGCTGGAGCTGGCCGAGGCTGTAGACGTCGGCCTCCTTCTTCTTCGAGTCGAAGGAGTACATCGTCTGGGTGTCGAGGTCGAAGATGCTGACGCGGGTGGTGTCACCCGTGACCATCTCGGTCCGCATCTTGGCGCCCTTGATATAGGTCGTGGACGAGGCGCTGCCGTTGATGCCCAGGGCCTTGCCCGACATGGTCTGCTTGATGGTGACGTCGGCGTGGGCCGTGGCGGCGAGCGCGACGAGGGCGACGGTGATGATGGCGCGTGTCATGGCCGGGAACCTCCAGGGGAGGGATACACAACTGCCCAGTATAGCCCCCGGGTCCGGGCCCGCTGGCGCCTCTCCCTTCCAGGTATCGCGCGTTGGGCGCGCCGGCTGCAGGGCGGCGTGACCTCAGGTCGTGGCGCCGCCGCAGCTGCTGCCCGCGCCTGCCGTGCAACCGAAGCAGTGGGGACCCGTGACGATGCGGCGGGTGAAGACGCGGGCGAGGGCGTCGTCGGCGGCGAGGGCGGCGATTGTCTGAGGCACGTCCCCTGCGAGCGGCAGGTCGAGCATCTGGTTGAAGTCGCAGTCGAACAGCCGCCCGTCCCAGCCCACGCTGAGCGTGGAACGGCACATCACGCCCCCCACGGCCGCCGGATTGAAGGTCTGCACCAGCCGGCCGAGGTAGGCCTCGAGGTTGCCAGACTGCTCGAGCCACTCGAGATAGCGGCTGATGGGCATGTTGGTGATCGTGTAGAGGCGGTTGAACACGATCCCGTGGCGCCGCTGCATCTCCCGCTTCCAGTCCCGCTCGAGCGATGCCTGTGGCGCGGGCAGGAACGCGCCCACGGGATTCGTGACCAGGTTCAACACCAGCCCGGAGCCCTCGGCGCCGTAGCCGACCGCGTTGAACGCCTTCAGCGCCTCGATCGACTGCGCGAACACGCCGTCTCCGCGCTGGCGGTCGGTCATGGTCGCGGCGTACGACGGGAGCGACGCCACGACTTCCACGCCGCGACCGGCGAGGAAGGACGGCAGGTCCGCGTAGTTGGGCAGCGTGGCGACCGTCAGGTTGCAGCGGTCCATCACGTGCCGGCCCAGGGCGCGCGCCCGAGTGACGATCTCGCGGAAGCGCGGGTGCAGTTCCGGCGCGCCGCCCGTGATGTCCAGCGTCGGGATGTCGGTCCGCGCCAGGAACTGCAGGCACGCGTCCACGACCTCGTCGGGCATCACCTCGCGCCGGTCGGGCCCGGCGTCCACGTGGCAGTGATGACAGGCCTGGTTGCACCGCTTCCCGACATTGATCTGCAGCACGCCCACTCCGGCTGCCGCAAGCGGCGCCTGGCCGGCTGCCGCCACCGCCTCCTCGAACGAGCGTTCGAGCGGCAGCGCCGCGAGCACCTGCCGCTGTGCCGCAGGCGCCGCGAGCGGCGAGCGCTGGTTCAGGAGAGTCGGAAGAGCCATGGGTGGCGGGGCTCGGGACCCGGGGCTCGGGGCAGGTCGCAGGAATCCCGCCGTCGCGCGGCGGGTGCCATCCCGGGTCCCCGGTCCTTACATCGAGATCTTCTCCAGGTGGTTCCGCATCTGCACGCCGTGCACGAGCGAGGCGCCGCCCCGGATGGCCGCGGCCACGTGGATGGCTTCGGTCATCTGGTCCGGGGTGGCGCCCTTCTCGAGCGAGCCCGACGTGTAGGCGTCGATGCAATACGGGCACTGCACCGCGTGCGCGACGGCGAGGGCGATGAGGGCCTTCTCCCGTTCGCTGAGGGCTCCCTCGGCGAAGACGGCGCCGTACCACTCCGCGAACTTCTTCCACAACTCTGGCGCGTCCTTGCCGATGTCGGAGAACTTCGCCAGATCCGGCGGGTGGTAGTACGTGTCCATGTCCTCTCCCAGCTGGGCCGAACGGCCACACACGCTTCGCCTTTGGACGCCGACGCGCGACGGACCGTTCCCCCGGCCCTCGACGCGGGCATTCTAGCGTCGGGCGCCTGAGGCGACGTCACGAAGGCGGGACGAGGCGGGCGGCCCCCAGCCCGGCCGAGCGCCCGGTGGACCACGCCCATTGGAAGTTGTGGCCGCCGATGGGCCCGAAGGCGTCCAGCACCTCGCCGCAGAAGTGCAGTCCCGGCGCCCGGCGGCTCTCCAGCGTGCGCCGGTGCAGCTCCTCCAGCGCCACGCCGCCGCCCGTGACCTCCGCGGGTCGGTAGCCTTCGTGGCCGGTCCAGGGCAGGTCGTACTCGGTCAGGATCGACAGGAGCGACGTGCGCTCCTCGCGGCGGAGCTGCCCGCACGTGCGGTCCGGCGGGACACCCGCCTCGGCCATCAGGGCGTCGGCGAGGCGCTGCGGCACGTGACGGCCCACCGCGGTCCTGACCAGGCCGCGCTGTTCCCCCAGCCACCGCGTCCAGCCGCCCGCGTCGAGCGGCGCCCACTGCACCCGCAGCCGCGCCCGCGCGTCCGGCGGATCGTCGAGCAGGCTTCGCACCGCCACGTGCGACACGTCGAGCACCACGGGACCGCTGTACCCGCGGTGCGTCACGAGGAGGCCTCCTCGTGACACGAGGCGGTCGCGCGATCCCGGCCGACCGGCCGCGATGGTCACGGCCGCGGAGATCCCCGCCAGCGCGACATGGCGGTGCGGCGATGCCGTGAGGGGCGTGAGCGCTGGATACGTCGGATGCACGGTGAGTCCGAAGCGGCGGGCCAGATCGAACCCGAACCCCGTGCTGCCGGTGGCCGGCACCGAGAGACCCCCGGTAGCCACCACCACGCGGTCGGCGTCGATCTCGCCGCCGGCCGACACGCGCCACCCCGCGCCAACCGGCTCGATCGACCGGACGGCGGTCCCGAAGCGCCGCGTCACGCCGAGGTCCCCGGCCCGCCGCACGAGGGCGTCGTGGACGTCGCGCGCGCGGTCGGAGGCGGGAAAACGCTTGCCGGACTCCGTCTCCAGCGCCAGCGGCACCCCGAGCACGTCTTCGAAATAGACGACCTGTTCGCGCAGGGGCCAGGCGCCCAGCATCGCCCTGACGAGCGACCGGGGGGCCTCGCTCACGAACCGATCGGGGGCGGCGTCGCCGGGCAGGACGTTGCAGCGCCCGCCGCCGCTGATCAGGATCTTCCGTCCGCCGTGCGCCGTACCTTCGACCAGCGTCACCTCGGCGCCGGCTTCGCGGGCGGCGATGGCCGCCATGAGGCCGGCGGCGCCGGCGCCCACGACGACGACACGCGGGCTCATCGCCGAAATCCCGCCGGATGCGCCGTCGCGCAGGTCACGGGACTCATCGTATCGTGGAGGGAATGAGCCTCGCCCGCACCCTCCTCCTGGCCGCGTCCGACAACCGCTGGCTGCGCGAACACGGCACCAAGGCGCCCTTCGTGCGGCGCGCGGTCTCGGTGTTCATGCCCGGAGAGACGGCCGCGGATATGCTCCGTGCGGCCGAGGAACAGGCCCGTCAGGGCGTCGGCGCGCTCTTCACACGCCTGGGCGAGAACGTCGCCGACCTGCGCGAGGCCGACGCCGTCCGCGATCACTATCTGGAGGTGATCGACGAGATCCGCGCGCGCGGTGTCGCGTGCGAGCCCTCGGTGAAGCTGACACAGCTCGGGCTCGACATCGATCGGGAGGGCGCGTACGAGCACGCGCTTGCGATCGGCCGGCGTGCGATGGACGCGGGCAGCTACTTCTGGGTCGACATGGAGCAGTCGTCCTACGTCGACGTCACGCTCGACGTCGTGAGCCGGCTCCGTCGGGAGATCCCGCGCGTCGGCGTCGCGCTGCAGGCGTACCTGCACCGGTCGGGCGACGACGTGGCCCGGATGATTCGCGAGGGCATCGGGATCCGCCTCGTCAAGGGCGCCTATGCCGAGCCGCCGACCGTGGCCTTCCCGGAGAAGCGCGACGTCGACGAGCATTACGTCACCCTCGCGCAGACGATGCTGGCGCCGGCGTCGCGGGCCGCGGGCTCGCGCGCCGTGTTCGGCACCCACGACCCGGCGATCATCCGGCGGATCGAGCAGCACGCCGACGGCCTCGGACTGGCCCGCACCGACTACGAGATCCACATGCTGTACGGGATCCAGCGCGGCGAGCAGCGGCGCCTGGCCACCGAGCGGGGCAACATCCGGGTGCTCATCGCCTACGGCGCCTACTGGTTCCCCTGGTACATGCGCCGCCTGGCCGAGCGTCCGGCCAACGTCTGGTTCGTGGCGAAGAGCCTGTTCCGCTGAGCGTCAGACCGGCAGCGCGGCGACCAGGTCCGCCACGGCCGCCCGCCATGCGGCCTCGCCGTTGGCGCCCGCGGGGGCCGGCTCCCGGATGATCCGTGCGTGGACCTCCGTGACGCCGGACGCGCGGACCAGCGCGCCGACGTTGTGGGGCCGCACGCCTCCGCCCGCCATCACGACGAGGCGCGCGCCGGCTCGCGTCACCAGGCGCCGGAGCACGACGGCGCCCTCGGACGCGGTCGCCGCGCCGCCCGACGTGAGCACGCGGTCCACGCCCAGGGCCATCAGCTGGTCGAGCGCCTCGTCCAGACGCCGTGCGCCGTCGAAGGCCCTGTGGAAGGTCACGGGGAGCGGCCGGGCCGCGGCGAGCACCAACCGCATGCCCTCGGTGTCCACGTCGCCCGCCGCCGTGAGCGCGCCGGCCACGATGCCGTGCGCGCCCGCGCGCCTCATGGCGAGGACGTCATGCACCATCCTGTCCACCTCGTGCCGGTCGTACACGAACGATCCGGGCCGCGGCCGCGCCATCGCCATCACCGGGAGGCCGGTCGCGGCGACGCAGCGTTCGACGAGCGCCGCTGACGGCGTGAGGCCGCCCACGTCGAGGCGGGCGCACAGCTCCACGCGGTCCGCGCCGCCGGCGGCCGACGCGTACGCGGCCTCCAGCGATTCCACGCACGACTCCACGCGCACGCGCGCGCTCATGCCTCGTCCCGTTCGGCCTGGGCCTCCGCTTCGGCGTCGTCCGCTGCTTTCTGCGGGTCGGGCAGGACCTCGTCCGGGCCTCCCGACTCCACTGGAAGGCGCAGGACCTCGGCCACGCGGCCCGCGACGATCGCGGCTTCCTGGCGGTCGCCGGGCTCGAGCATCCCGATCTCGAGCGAGGGCTGGACGTCCGGCTGCCTCGCGAGGAGCCGTACCCGCAGGCACAGCGCGCGGCCGCCTCGCCCGTCGTTCCCGGCCGACGAGGCCACGGGCTCCAGCGCGACCCGCACCGCACGGAACCGGTCCGCCGGGGTGCGGTTGGCCTTCCGGCCGATCCGCCAGTCGCTCACTTCGACGACGTCCCGCGGGCCGGCTTCGACGACGACCGCGTGCCGCGAGAGGACCAGCCACCAGCCGAGGGGCAGGATCAGGGCGGCGAAGAACAGCAGCATCCCCGCGCCCACCAGCGCGAGTGGCAGTGCCGCCACGCCGTCGTCGCTCACCTGAGTCACGACCGACGACACCGCGCCCGCGGCCATGACGCCGCCGAAGAGGAGCAGCGGCACGCCGATCACGTATCGGAGCACCGGCACCGACGTCTGCCGGATCGTGAGCGTGCCGAGGGAGTCGCGATCGACGGTCAGCCGCATGCGCGGCAGCGTAGCACCCGTGCGGTCACCGCGGACGGCGGGACGCTACCAGCCTTCGCGCTCTTTCAGGCCCGTGATGTGGGCGAGGTGGTGGCGCGAGTGCCACTCGTACAGGGCCAGCACGTCGTCGAGCGTCATGGAGCCCCGCTCCGGGTGCAGCAGCGTCCGCGCGAACGCGGCCGGCTCGAGCGCCTCCAGGAGCGCCGTCCAGCGGGCGTGGAGGGCGTCGAGGAGATCGAGCGACGTGGCGACCGGCGCGGCCTTCGCGTCGGCCATCTCCGCCCAGATCTGCTCGGGATACGGCACGACCGTGGGGTGGTCGCCGCTCAGGGCGAGCTTCGTCCGGATGTACGCGTTCATGTGGCTGTCGGCCACGTGGTGCACGACCTGCCGCACCGTCCAGCCTTCCGGGCGGTAGGGCGTGTCGAGCTGACGGTCGTCGAGGCCGGCCACGGCCAGGCGGAACCTGGCGGGCGCCTCGACGAGGGTGCCGATGGCGGCGGCGCGGGTGGCCGTCGAATAGGCGGGCGTGGGGGCGAGCGGTCCGACGGGATAGCGAAGGTCTGGCATCCGGCGAGTCTGGCCCGCCGGTCGTGCGACGTCGAGTGGCAGGAATGCCAGAGTGCGTTAAGATCCGGCCATGACGCCGCGCCGCGCCGGTCCGGCCAACCGCCGGGTCGCCGTGCTCGTCTGCAACGGGCTCGCGCTCTTCGAGTTCGGCATCGTCATGGAGATCTTCGCGCTGAAGCGGCCCGAGCTCGGCGTGCCCTGGTACGACGTGGCGGTGGTCAGCTTCGACGAGCCCCCGCTGACGGGCACGGGCGGCGTCGGCATCGTGCCCACGCACTCGGTCCGGGCGCTGCGCACGGCGGGAACGATCGTCATCCCGAACTGGCCCGCGCTCGATGGTTCGCCCCCGCCGGCGATGCTCGACGCCCTCCGCGCTGCCTACAAGCGCGGGGCGCGCCTGCTCTCGGTCTGTTCGGGCGCGTTCGTCCTCGCCGCCGCGGGACTGCTGGACGGCCGTCGGGCCACCACGCACTGGATGCACGCCGGGCGGCTGTCCGCGCGTTACCCGAAGGTGCAGATGGAGCCCTCGGTGCTCTACGTCGAGTCGGGCCGCGTGTTCACGGCGGCGGGCAGCGCCGCCGGCATCGACCTCGGGCTCCACCTCGTGCGGCAGGACTACGGCGCGGACATCGCCAACCAGGTGGCGCGCCGCATGGTGGTGCCGCCGCACCGCGAGGGCGGCCAGTCGCAGTTCGTGGCCACGGCGATCCCGCCGGTGGAGGGATCGCTCGCGCCGCTCATGGACTGGGCGAGCGGCCGCCTGGACGAGCGGCTCGACGCGGACACGCTCGCCCGGCGGGGCCGGATGTCCCTCAGGACCCTGGCGCGGCGCTTCCAGGCGCAGGCCGGCACCACGCCGCACCAGTGGCTGACGCACCAGCGCGTGCTCGCGGCCCAGCGTCTCCTCGAGACGTCCGACCTGTCCGTGGATCGGGTGGCCGAGCTCTCCGGGTTCGTCACCGCCGAGACGCTGCGGCACCACTTCCGGCAGAGGGTCGGCACGTCGCCGGCCGCCTATCGCCGGCGTTTCACGCAGGCGACCGCCTGAGCGCGCGCGCCCGCGCCTGCCGGCTACTTCAGCACGTCGTCCACGGGCACGACCGTGACCGGGCCCAGGCCCGTCGCGCGCACCGGCGCTTCGATGGACGCCCGGTCCCCGACGATCACCACGGCCAGGTGGTCGAGCAGCAGGTATTGCTTCGCGACGCGGGCCACGTCCGCCGCCGTCACCGCCTGCACGGCCGGCACGTACTTGGCGTAGAGGTCGTCGGGCAGATCGTAGACCGCCAGCGCCTCGAGCTTGGCCGCGAGCTGGCCCGTCGTTTCGAACTCGCGGGGGAAGCTCAGGGCGGCGTAGTTCTTGGTCTTCTGCAGTTCGTCGGCGGGGATCGGCTTGAGCATCCCGTTCAGCTCGTTGAAGAACTCCCGCAGGGCCGGGGCGGTCTTGTCGGTCTGCACACCGGCCGTCGCGAAGAACGGACCGGCGGACCGCCGCATGTCGAACACCGACGCGGCCCCGTACGAGTAGCCGTGCTTCTCGCGCAGGTTCTGGTTGAGCCTCGACGTGAACGACCCGCCGAGCATGGTGTTGAGGACGTCGAGCGCGGCGTAGTCCGGCGTGGAGCGCGGCACGCCCACGAGACCGATGCGAATCTGCGACTGCGCCGCTCCGGGCTTGTCCACCAGGAAGATCTGGCGCTTGCCCGGCTGGGGCGCCGTGCGGACGGGCAGCGGCGCCGGGCGCGGGCCTTCGGCCTTCCAGGCGCCGAAGTGCCGGTCCACCAGGGGACGCAGCTGAGGGCCCGTCGTGTCGCCCACCACGATCAGGACCGCGTTGTCCGGCCGGTAGTGCGCGCGGTGGAACGTCTGGAGTTCAGCGACCCCCAGGGACGTCAGCGTCGCTTCGGTGCCGCCGGCGGAGGTGCCATAGCGGTGCTCCGAGCCGTAGAGCAGTCGGGGGAACGCCAGCCCGATGAGCGACGCCGGGTCGTCGCGCGCCTGGAGGAGCGCCGTGAGCCGTTCGGTCCGGAGGCGATCCAGCTCCTGGGCGGGGAAGTCCGGCGTGAGCGCGACGGCCGCCATCAGCGCGAGCGACTCGTCCAGACGTGCGGCCGGCGTCGACAGCCGCACGGCCGACGCGTCGAAGGATGCCGACGTGGACAGCCGCGCGCCAAGGAACTCCACCTCGTCGGCCAGCGCCAGCGCCGACGTGCCGGCGGCCCCTTCGTCGAGCATGGCCGCCGTCATGCTGGCGGCGCCGAACTGGCCCGGCACGTCCCCGCCCGCGCCGGACAGCACCACCAGGTTGGCCTGCACGATTGGCACCTCGTGGTGCTCGAGGACCCACACCCGAAGCCCGTTGGGCAAGGTCTCCTTGTGGACGGTGGGCAGCGTGAGCGACGGGGCCGGACCCAGGGGCGGCGGCGCCGACCGATCGGGGCGCTGCTGGGCGGCGAGCGGCGACAGGCTGGCGGCGACGGCCAGCGCGAGGCCCATCGCGAGACGGCGTCCGGGAGCCATCACTTCTTCTCCTCGGGCAGGACGACGAGCTCGACGCGGCGATCGCGCGGGAGGAACGCGCTCACGGCCGACGAGACGTCCGGCGGGTCGATGGCGCGATACCGGGACAGGTCCTCCTCGAAGTAATCCGGCGTGCCCGTGGCGGTGTAGTAGGCATTCAGCTGATCCGCCTTGCCGTAGAACCCGCCCACGCGCTCGGCGCGGCGCAGGAACGTCGCCTCGATCTGGTTCTTCACCCGCTGCAGCTCCCGCGCCTCCGGCGGCGTCGAGGCCAGCCGGTCGATCTCCTCGTCCACGATGCGCTGGATCTCGCCGAGATCCTTGCCGGGCCGCGCGGTCGCGACGACGAAGAACGAGCTGCCCAGGGCCTGCGACTGCTGGTAGGCCTGGACGTCCTGCGCGATCTGCAGGTCGTAGACGAGCCGCTTGTAGAGGCGCGAGTTCTTGCCGTCGGCCAGCAGCGAGGAGACGATGTCCAGCTCGGCGTCTCCCGGCCGCAGCGCCCCAGGGGTGAGCCAGCCCAGATAGAGCCGGGCGAGCTGGACGCGATCGGTCATGGTCTTGCGCGTGACGCCCGTGAGCATCGCGGCCGGCGGCGCCACGGGCATCACGGGCTTCCCGCGCGGGATCTCGTCGAACCACTTCTCGACGAGCGCCTTCGTACGGTCGTAGTCCACGTCGCCCGCGATGACGAGGCTGGCGTTGTTCGGCGCGTAGAAGGTGCGGAAGAAGTCCTGCACGTCCTCGTAGCTCGCGGCGCTCAGGTCCTCCATCGAGCCGATCGTCGACCAGCTGTACGGATGGCCCGGCGGGTACAGCATCGCGTCGAGCTCGAGCTCGGCCATGCCGTACGGCCGGTTCTCGTAGCTCTGCCGCCGTTCGTTCTTCACGACGTCGCGCTGGCCGTCCACGCGGGCGGGGCTCATCGCGTCGAGGAGGTAGCCCATCCGGTCGGACTCGAGGAAGAGCATGAGCTCGAGGGCGTTGGAGGGCCCGTCGATGTAGTAGTTGGTCCGATCGACCGTGGTGGAGCCGTTGTTGTCGGCGCCGGCCCCTTCCAGCCACGTGTCGAACGAGCCTTCAGGCACGTGCTTCGAGCCCTCGAACATCAGGTGCTCGAAGAGATGCGCGAAGCCGGTGCGGCCGGGCTTCTCGCTGCCCGAGCCGACGTGGTACCAGACGTTCACGCTGATCACCGGGACGCTCGTGTCCCTGTGCATGATCACGTGGAGCCCGTTGGCCAGCGTGAACTCCCGGTAGGGCACGCCCAGATGGGCCGGGGCCTGCTGGCGCGCGCCGACGGGCGCACCCAGAGTCACGGCGAGCGCCGCAAGGGCGAAGACCGGAGTGGAGGACCGCATCCGGCCAGTGTAGCGCCCTGCCGGGCCGGGCCGCGGCCGCGCGCGCTGCCGGCCGGGACGAAGCGCGGGATGGTAAGCTTCCTCGCGTCCGCGCCGCCATGCCGTCCCCGCTCGTCGCCGTCGTCATGGGCTCGAAGTCCGACTGGGAAACGATGTCGCACGCCACAGCGGCGCTCGACGAGCTGGGCGTGCCGTACGAGAAGCACATCGTGTCCGCCCACCGCACGCCCAGGTGGCTGGCCGAGTTCGCCGAGGGCGCCGAGGCCCGGGGCCTCGAGGTGATCGTCGCGGGCGCCGGCGGTGCCGCTCACCTTCCCGGCATGGTCGCCGCCCACACCGTCCTGCCTGTGCTGGGCGTGCCCGTGCAGAGCGCGGCCCTCAACGGGCTCGACTCCCTGCTGTCCATCGTCCAGATGCCGGGCGGCGTGCCGGTGGGCACGCTGGCCATCGGCAAGGCCGGCGCGCGCAACGCCGGGCTGCTCGCGGCGGCGGTGCTCGCCACGTCGCGCCCGGACCTGCGCGCGCGACTGCACGCCTTCCGCGAGGCCCAGACGCGGCAGGTGCGCGAAGACTCGCTCCCGTGAACCGCATCGTCCTGCCGGGAGCCACGCTCGGGGTCCTGGGCGGCGGCCAGCTCGGGCGGATGTTCGCCATCGCCGCCAAGCGGATGGGCTACCGCGTCCACATCCTGTCCCCGGGCATCGACACCCCGACCGGCCAGGTCGCGGACGTCGAGATCACGGCCGACTACGACGACCTCGACGCCATCCGTGCGTTCGCCCGGCGCGTGGACGTCGTGACGTTCGAGTTCGAGAACGTCTCGACCGACGCCGCCGATGCCGCGGCCGAGCTCGTGCCCGTGCGCCCCACCGGCCACGCACTCCACATCACGCAGCAGCGGGCGCGGGAGAAGGCGTTCCTGGATCTCAAGGGATTCCCCGTGACGCCCTTCGAAGCCGTGGAGTCGCTGGAGGAGCTGACGGCCGCCATCGCCCGCGTGGGCACGCCCGCGATCCTGAAGACGGCCAGCTTCGGCTACGACGGCAAGGGCCAGCACCGCATCACCTCGCCGCTCGACGCGGAAGCGGTGTGGGGACTCGTGGGCCACCAGCCCGCCATCCTGGAGAAGGTCGTGGACTTCGCGCTCGAGTTCTCGGTCGTCGCCGCCCGCGGCCTCGACGGCGCGTTCGCCGACTACGGCGCCATCGAGAACGCGCACCGGAACCACATCCTCGACCTCTCGGTGGCCCCCGCGCGGATGGCGGCGCCGGCCGTCGCCGAGGCGGTGAGCGTGACCCGCGCCATCATGGAAGAACTGTCGTACGTGGGCGTCCTGTGCGTCGAGTTCTTCCTGACCGCCGACGGCAAGGTCCTGGTGAACGAGGTCGCGCCGCGGCCGCACAACTCGGGGCACCTCACGTTCGACGCCTGCGTCACGAGCCAGTTCGAACAGCAGGTCCGCGCGGTGTGCGGGCTGCCGCTCGGCGCGACGACGCTGCTCCGGCCCGCGGCGATGGCGAACCTGCTCGGTGACGTCTGGGCGCTCGGCGAGCCGAAATGGGCGGCGGCCCTCGCCGTCCCCGACGTGAAGTTGCATCTTTACGGCAAGGCCGACCCGCGGCCGGGCCGCAAGATGGGCCACCTCACCGCGATGGCCGACACGCCGGCCGACGCGATCCGGCACGTCCTGGCGGCGCGCGACGTCTTGACGTAGCGGTGCTTCCGGAAGCTACTTGCGGGTCCGCGCCTTCCACGCCGCCAGCGCCGCCGCCTCGCGCTCCTCCGACAGGCCCGCGCGCAGCTGGGCCTTCCGCTCGTCCGACTGCTGGCGGTAGAACGCCATCGTCTCGCGCACGGTGTCGGGGAAGGGGCGGAACGTGAGGCCCGCCGCGAGGGCCTTGGCGATGCTCCGCTGCGTGAAGCCGGCGGTCTCCCCAGAGGCCGGCACCCACACGGGAAGGTCGGTCCACGCGTTCACGGGCGGGTCCTGCCGCTCCAGGAAGGCGGGCGTCACGTGGACGAACGTCGCCCGGGCGCCGAGCGTATCGCGGATGCCCTCCAGCATCTGGCCCACGCCGAAGCGCGTTCGGGGCCCCGTCGCGTTGAAGACGCCGTAGACCTTCCGCTCGCAGCAGCGGATGACCCACTCGCTGAGATCGCGCGCGTCGATGATCTGCACGGGATCGCCCGCGGGGGGCGCCAGGACCTCGCCGCCCCGCGCGATCCTGACGGGCCAGTAGGTGAACCGATCCGTCGTGTCACCCACGCCCACGATGAGTCCGGGCCGGATGATGGTCGCCCGTCCGGGGAACGCCCGCTGCGCCTCGCGCTCCGACAGGGCCTTGAGGGGGCCGTACAGTGGCGGGAACTCCGGCCCGCTCTCCACGTCCGGCGTCGCGGTGGTGGCGACGGCCGCCGACTCGTCCGCGCCGGGCTCGTCGTTCCTCGCGTAGACCGAGATCGTCGAGATGAACACGTAGTGGTCGGCGCGGCCCCGCACCGCCGCGGCCGCTTCCCTGACCCACCGGGGCCGCGTCGTCGGGTTGTCGATGACCACGTCCCAGCGTCCGTCCTTCAACGAGTCGTAGTTCCCGGGCGTCGGGGCGCGATCGCCCACACGCTCCTCGATGTTCGGCAAGCCCTTGAAGAGCCCGGGATTCGTGCGGCCGCGGTTGAAGAGGGTCACGTGATGGCCCCGCGCCACCGCATTGCGCACCTGGTGCGGCCCGATGAAGCCCGTGCCGCCCAGGATCAGGATGCGTAGCGGCGCCGCGGCGCGACCTGGCCCCTGGAGCAGCGGCCGGCCGTCCGGATCGAGATCGCCGGCGCCGATGGCGCCGGCCGCCAGGCCGGACGCGTAGAGGAACTCCCGTCGGGTGGGACGCATGAGGCGAGGATAGCGCGAGCGCCGGATGCGGCCGCGGCCGCGCCCGAATCGGCGTGGGACGGGCGGTGGGTCAGCCGATGAGCGAGCGCAGGAGCGCCTGCGGCCGGGCTTCCACGCGCCGCTTGCCGCGCCGCTTGGCGTCGTAGAGCGCCTCGTCGGCGCGCTTGACGATCGAGTCCGCCGTGTCGCCCGCCACCCACGACGCGACGCCGCCGCTGAAGGTGAAGGAGATCCGCCCCTTCTTGCCGTCGTGCTCGTACTCGTAGACCTCGGGCACCAGGTCGAGCATGGCCGACACGCGCTGACGCGCCTTGGCGGCCGTGGGCGACGAGAGCAGCAGCGCGAACTCCTCGCCGCCGAAGCGGGCCACGAGCTCGCCGTCACCCACCGCGTCCCGGAGGATGCGGGCCGCCGCGACGATGACGCGGTCGCCCACCGGATGGCCGTAGGTGTCGTTGATGCGCTTGAAGTCGTCGAGGTCCACCATCCCCACCGAGAACGCCCGCCCGTCGCGGGCGGCCCGCGCGATCCACTCGCGGATCTCGACGTCGAAGGCGCCCCGATTCGGCAGGTTCGTCAGGGCGTCGGTGGCGGCCGCCGCGCGCGCTTTCACGAGCGACTGCTCCAGGGTCTGCACGCGCGAGGTGAGCGACTCGAAACGGCGCGCCTCGGTCGCCCGGTGCTCGGCGACCGCCTCGCGCAGGACCTCGACCTCCTGCTTGAGCACGCGCTTCAGCTCGCGGAGGTCCTCGATCTCCACCATCCTGCCGAGCGCCGCCGTGGAGCGCGCGAGTTCGTTCTCGAACTGCTGCGACTCGCCGCGCACGGCCTCGAGCACGGTCCGCAGCAGCTCCACGAGGTCGATGAGCTCGGCCTCGCGGTCGGCCCGATAGCCGCGGGCGCGGTCCAGGAAGCCGGCGACGTCGTCCGCGGCATCCGCCACGAGCTGCGCGAGCCGGGCGGGATCGGGCTCGTGCTTCAGGTCGCGGCGCCAGGCGTCGATGCGCTGCTTGAAGGAATCGACCTGGAGGAGCGCGTCGTCGGGGGCGTGGTCGGCGACGAGGTCGAGCAGGCGATCGGAGAGGCCGAACAGCACTTCCGCCCGATCGCGGGGAGAGCGTGACAGGGCGAGCTCGGTGATGGGCGGCGGCAACGCTGGGGACTCCCGACATCGGGGGAATCGGCGCGGCCGTCGGGAACTTGAGGTCGGCCGGTCCGCGCCGGCCGCCTCGTCATCCTCAGTCCACAGGCCGTTCCAGCACGTGGTCCGTCTGGCAGTCCGGGCCGACCCAGAACTCGGTCGTGCCGGCCCGGCGGAATCCCTGCTTCGTGTAGAACGCGATGGCGCGGGGGTTGCGCTCCCAGACGCTGAGCCAGACCGTGCGGCCGCCCAGTGCGCGAACCGCCTCGAGCGACTCGGCCATCAGCACGGCGGCCACGCCGGCGCCGTGCCACGGCCGATCGACGTAGAAGCGGTGGAGCTCGACGGGCGCGGGACCCGAGACGCAGTCGGGGGCCGTCTTCCGCCGCACCTGCGCGAAGGCCGCCATGACCCCGTCGATCTCGCCGATCAGCGTCACGTAGTCGGTGCTGGCGAGCTCGGCCGTCTGCTGCGGCACGCCGAAGGCCGACGCCAGGTGGGCGGCCATGTCCTCGGGCCGGTTGTCGGCGGCGAAGGTGTCGTGGAACGTGCGCGCGCCCAACTCCGCGAGCGCCGCCGCGTCGGCGGGCGTCGCGCGCCGGATCCGGACGGATGCGCCGCCCGGCGCCATGACGGGGTCGTGCCGTTCGCTCATCAGTCCGCGCGCCGCCGCGCGTGGCCCGATTCTACGGCCACGACCCGGCGGACCTCACCGTGCCGTCGCGGCCTGATCCGTCCAGACGACGCGGTTGCGTCCCGCGCGCTTGCCCACGTAGAGCCGGCTGTCGGCGAGGCCGAGGAGATCCGCGGGCGTCCGGGCCATCTCGTCCTCGAGGAACGTCGCGATGCCCACCGTCACCGTGAGATCCGCGTCCACGTCGGCCAGCACGGTGCGCGCGCGCTCCCGGAGACGACGCCGGAAGCGCTCCGCGAAGGCGCCGGCGTTGGCGGCGTCGGCACTCGACAGCACCACGACGAACTCGTCCCCGCCGTACCGGCAGACCGTGTCGGCGGCGCGCGCGTGTTCCTTCAGCGTCTCGGCGACGAGCTTCAACACGCGGTCGCCCACGAGGTGGCTGTGGTTGTCGTTGAACGACTTGAAGTGGTCCACGTCGACGACCATCACGCTCAGCGGGTGCTGGTAACGTTCGGCCTGCGCCAGCGCACGCGGCAGCATCTCGTCGAAGTAGCCGCGGTTGTAGAGATCGGTGAGCGCGTCGCGTGTCATCCGCGTCCGGGCCTGCTCGTAGAGCTGCCGGTAGGTGAGCTTCTGGAACACGTCGGCGACGTCGCCGGTTCCCACGGTTGCCGCGTCAGGCTCGAACCACCGGAGATAGGCGGAGCCCATGATCGCGTAGAAGAGCGCGGCCGAGGTCTTGCCCGCCAGCCCGGCGGCCATGAGCTGCGGCAGCGCCGGATTGCGGCCCTGGACGAAGAGCGTGAACAGGCAGTTGTCGAAGGCCGCGATGACGAGGAGGGCGAGCGAGGCGCGCGCGAACAGGCTCGTCGTGAAGCGGCTGGCGTACTCGTAGACGAGGATGATGCCGATGGAGTCCAGCAGCAGCAGCACCGTGCCGACCAGCGCCACCCACGCGCTGCCCTGGAGCGCGGACGTCGTGAGGCCCGCCGGGACCTCGGATCCGGGAATGCGTACGTGCTCGCCGACGAGCATCGACACGAGCGAGAGCCCGGCGTTCGCCAGGACCAGCCCGTACACGAGCTTCCGGGCTTCGCGGGTCTCCTCCTTGATGTAGACCAGCAGCACCGCCAGGAGCGTGGCCGTGAACATGACGGTGGACGCCGGGTAGATCGCCCAACCTGGCGCGACCTCGACGCGCAGCGACAGGGAGGCCTCGAGGTACTGGAACCCGCCGATGACGATGTAGAGGGGCGAGAGCCCGAGCATCGTCCGGCTGCGGAACAGCCCGAGGACGAGCGCGGCCATGACGAGCGCCTCCGTGCCGAGCAGCGCGACCTGGACTGGGTACATGTGCGGCGTACCGGAGGGGCGGTGCCGCAGCGTACCACGGACCCGGCGGTCCGGTGCGCCTTTCCCGGGAGCCCCGCCCTCAGCGCGCCGGTGTCAGTGCGAGGACGTGCACCGGCCGCCCGGGCAGCAGCGGCGACGGCTCGCCTGCCACCCACGCGTGCTGCTGGTCGGCGAAGTGCGCCGACAGCGGGTGGCCGCTCTGACCGCCCGGCATGTGCAGCAGCGCCTGATCCTCGTGACCGGGCGACGCCACGAAGCGTTCCGACGCCCCCGATCGGGGCGTCCCGACGCGGGGCATGTAGACGTCGCCGGGCAGCGGATCGCGCGGCATGCCCAGCCATCGCCTGAGCACCGGCATCGCCGCGGCCAGCGGGTGCGCGATGTCGGCGCGGTTGGCCTCGCCCCACGTGCTCGACGCCAGGTTGCCGTCCGCCGCCATGGAGGCGATGGCCCGATCCGCCGCCGCGAGGAGGACGGCGTCCCAGGAGTCGTAGCCCGGTGCCAGCAGGTGCGCCGGGCGCTCGCTGACGAGGCGCCACAGCGGGCCTTCGAGCCGACGAATCGGGGAGAGATCGAGGGTGTCCGCGGAGGGGCCGGCCGCGGCCAGCACCGCGTCCAGGGCCAGGCGCTGCGTCTCGAGCCGGAACACCCGGACCAGTCGGTAGGCGGCCGAACCGACGGCCGCGCGGCCCGGCCACTCGGCATCGACGAGGCGGCGGGCCGCGGCCCGCATCGGCGCGGCCCGGGCGGCCTCAGGCGTCAGGACGTGGAGGAAGACCTCGCGCCACCGTTCGAGGAACACCGAGCGGTCGTCCAGCTGGATGGCGAACATCGCACGCTCGTCCGCCTTCTCGAGCCGTGCGAGGTCGTCGCGGATCATCCAGGCCCTGATGCCGTCAGCGAACCCGCCGTCGCCGATCCGGGCGCCCATCGCCCCGCCGACCACGCGGGCGTTGGCCGTCCAGACATAGCCCTCGGGCGGATCCACGACGCGCGGGTGCTCCTCGAAGCCGAGGTAGCCGTCCCAGCGCCGGCTGCCGTCCGCCCACGACTCCGGCACCTCGCCGGTGAAGCCCGTCCGGCGGGGCACCGCGCCGTAGATGGTCCAGGCGATGTGGCCGGCCGAATCGCCCACCACCAGGTTCTGCGCCGGCGCCGCGGCGCCCACGGCCAGACGCAGCGCGTCGTCCACCGACCGCGCGCCCGCGATGCGCGAGGGGTCGGTCGACAGGATGGCGGCATCGTGCGCGACCCAGCGCTGGGCCAGCTCGCGCCCGCGGTGGTCGCGGCCGATGATGGGCCCCCAGATCGTCCAGCGCACGTCGAGCGTCACCGGCGCGCCGCCGCGGACGGCGATCGATTCCTGGAAGACCTCGAACGCCCGCGGGCCTTCCGGTGTGCGATAGCGAGAGGCATCGCCCGGCAGCGGCTCGACGACGACGAGGTCCGTCCAGTCGCCGCCGGTGTTCGTGAACCCCCAGGCGATGTCGCCGTTGGTGCCCACGGCCAGTTGCGGCCCGCCCGGAAGCGTCACGCCGGAGAGCGTCCGCGTGGCGCCGGGACGCGTCTCGTCCGGGACGACATAGGTGGCCCGGTACCAGATGTTCGGCACCGAGAGCCGCAGGTGCATGTCGTTGGCGACGATCGCGCTCCCGGTCGTGGACCGCGCGCCCGACACCGCCCAGTTGTTGCTGCCGATGGTGGCGTCCTCGTCCGCCGGCAGCCGCGCCCACCAGGGCCACGCGCCTGGCCGTGGCGCGTCCGGCGTCGCGCGAGCCGCCCTCGGCGCCGGCAGCTGGCGCAGGTCCGCGACGTCCGGGCCGGGCACCGGGGCCACCGGCATCGGCGGCCCGTCGATGGGACTCTCCCAATCGGTCGCGCGGCTCGCGAGGAACTCGAACATGGGCGGCGGCAGCGCGTCGGCGAGCGCGCCGAGCGCCCGTTCGTACTCGGGTTGTGCGCCCTGCAGCGTGACCCACATCGCCAGCAGCGTCAGCACCGTGTCTTCGGCGCGCCATGGCTCGGGCGTCGTGCGGAGCGCGAAGTACTCGAAGGGCCGCGCTCCGAGCGCCGCGAGGCCGGCGTTCACGCCGTCGGCGTACGCCTCGAGCTCCGCGCGATACGCCGGAGCGCTCTGCGCCAGTGCGCGCCGGGCGACGTCGCGGAAGCGGTGGCGGCGCTGCGCGCGATCGGACGCGAGGGCGGCCGGTCCGACGAGCGCGGCCAGCTCCCCCGCCGGCTGGCGCCGCTGCAGATCCATCTGGAAGAAGCGGTCCTGCGCGTGAACGAATCCGATCGCCCGCGCCAGGTCCACGCGGGACGCGGCCGTGATCGTCGGGATTCCGAGATCGTCGCGCGCGACCGTCACCGGCGCCGACAGGCCCGGCACCGTCACCTCGCCGTCCACCACCGGCAGGCTGCGTCCCAGCAGGACTCGCGCGCCCACCGTCGCCGTGATCGCGGCCGCGATCGCGAGTCCGGTCAGCCAGAGGACCGCACGCAGCAGGCGCCGTCGCATGTCCGGATTCTAGAGCCCATTGCCTGGAACGGTTCCCGTCGCGGCCTCGACACGCCGCCGCGCACGGGGTGTCCGAGTTCGGGCGCACGCGCCGGATCGCGCGCCGCCGGTGACCGGACCTACGCTCGTGCCATGATGCTCGAGCCCACGACCTCCACGTTCATGCCGCCGGCCCTCTCGATCGACGATCGTCGATGGCGCGCCGTCGCCGGCCGTGCCCGCACGGCGGATGGCCAGTTCGTCTATGCCGTCACGTCGACAGGCGTGTATTGCCGGCCCTCGTGTCCGAGCCGCCGGCCGCGGCGGGACCGCGTGCGCTTCTTCGGCACGCCGGACGCGGCCGAGCAGGCCGGCTACCGCGCCTGCCTTCGCTGCCGTCCCTCCGGCGACCGCCCCGTCTCCGCGGCGACCCGTGCCGTGGCGCTCGCCGCGGCGTTCCTCCGGAGCCACGCCGCCGAGACCGTCGTGCTGGAGGACCTGGCGCGGAAGGTCGGCCTGAGCCGCTCGCACCTGCAGCGCGCGTTCACCGCGCACACCGGCGTCTCCCCGCGGGAGTTCCAGGCGGCCTGCCGGGCCGAGCGCTTCCGCCGGTCGCTGCGCGCGGGCCGCGACGTCACGACGGCCACCTACGACGCCGGATACGGTTCGCCCAGCCGCGTGTCGGACCAGAAACCGACCGGACGGGGCCTGGCGCCAGCCGCCTACCGTCTCGGCGCGCCGGGCGAGACCATCGTCTATTCCGTGGTCGCGTCGGCCCTCGGGCGGCTCCTCGTGGCCGGCACGGCCAGGGGCGTGTGCGCGGTGAAACTCGGCGCGTCGGACGACGCACTGGCGGCCGAGCTCCGGCGCGAGTTCCCGCGGGCCGACGTCCGTCCCGGCCCGTCCGGGCCGTGGGCACGCGCCGTCGCGGATGCGGTCCGCCGGCGGCCGGCCACCACGCCCGACGTGCCGCTGGACGTCCAGGGCACGGCGTTCCAGTGGCAGGTGTGGAAGGCGCTTCGGGACATCCCGCCCGGTGAGACGCGCACCTATCAGGCCATCGCGTCGGCAATCGGCCGCCCGCGCGCGGTGCGGGCGGTGGCCCGGGCCTGTGCCTCCAATCCCGTGGCGCTGGTGGTCCCGTGCCACCGGGTGGTCCCGGCCACCGGGGGAAGCGGCGGCTATCGCTGGGGCGCGCGGCGCAAGGCCGCGCTGCTGGACAGGGAAGCCCGGCCGTAGCGCCGGCGTGGTCGCTGTGCGCGGGCCGTCCCGGGATGGCGCGAGCGATCCATTACAATTCCCGCCAACCCGGATGAGCCGCACGCGATACGGTGTCTCGCCGTGGGCGCTCGTGACGCCCGCCAGGCCCAGATCGTTTCCGACCACCCTCGGCGCCGAGCACGCCGACGTCGTCGTGGTCGGCGGCGGGCTGACGGGCATGCTGACGGCCACGGCCCTCAAGATCGCGGGCCACGACGTGGTCCTGCTCGACGCCGGGCGCGTGGGCGCCGGAGACAGCTCGGCGGCCTGCGGCCTCACGAGCCTCCTGCTGGCTCATGACTACCGGAGCCTCGAGGCCACTCACGGCCGCCGGATGGCGCGGGCGCTCATGACCGCCGTCGGCGAGGCGGGCCGTGCGCTCGACGCCGGGCTGAAGAAGGCCCGGATCCCGGGCCGCGATTCGCGGACGCTGCTCTCGCTGGCCGACGCCGGCACGAAGGGTTGGGACCGGGACGTGACGGCCCGCGAGGCGGCGGGTCTCTCCGCCGCCGCCCTGACCGGGGCGCGACTCTCGAAGGCCACGTCGGCCGACGCCACGGCCGCGATCCAGATCGCGGGCGCCGGGATCGTGAATCCCGCGCGCGTGGTGGCTGGCGCCGCCGCCAGGATGTCCGCCGCCCGCGTGAAGGTGTTCGAGCGCTGCGCCGTGTCGCGGATCACGTTCACCCGCACCGAGGCCACCGTGCACGTCGGCTCGCGCAGCGTCGTCACGCCGCGCGTCGTGGTGAGCACCGACGCGCCGGGCGTCCTCGCGCCGACGCTCGACCGCCACGTCCGCGGGTTCGCGCGCTACCACGTGCTGACCGCGCCCATGCCGGCGGCGATGCGGCGCGCCGTCGGCCTCGCATCGGTCGTCCTGTACGACGCGCAGGCGCAGGTGGCGGTGTCGGCCACGAACGACGGGCGCCTGCTGCTCACGGGCGGCGACGGGCCGATCCTCGACGAGAAGCGCCGGGCGGCCGCCGTCGTGCAGCGCACGGGCCAGCTCATGTACGAGTGCCTCAAGCGCTTTCCCGTCATCGTCGGACTCAAGCCGGAGTTCGGCTGGTCCACGCCCGTCGTGGCCGCGCCGGATCGGTTTCCGCTCGTGGGGCCGCACCGGCAATACCCGCATCAACTCTTCTCGTTCGGCACCGACGGCGATCCCGTGCTGGCCTGGATGGCCAGCCGCATGCTCGCGCGTGCCATCGAGCGCACGTCCGAGTCTGCCGACGACGCCTTCGGCTTCGGACGGGTGCAGGAAGACCGATCCTGAGCACGCTTCTTGCTCGATAGCCTGCCGCGGACGCGAATCGGCCGAGGATTTCCACCGAAGGGATCCAAGGCGGAGATTTGTTGTCCGCGGTCGGATGACTGTTCTCAAACAGGCGGCGCTGGCCGCCATGTCGCGCCTCCGCACGGCGATCGAGGTCGGGCCTCCCCCAGTGCCCACACCGGCGTCGCGTCCGTCTCCGGGGCCGGGGTTCCGGTCCGGAGCGGGCGCGTCCGTCGGTCATCGCCCGTTCGCCGCGTCGACGCGGCTCGCGGTGCTCCCGCCGGGTGAACGGGAACGCCGTCGCGCGCGGCCCGACCGCCGGCGCGCCGATCGGCGCGTCGAGAGCCAGGGATCGCCCTACGGCGCCGAACGCCGCTCTGGCGTCGATGACCGCCAGGGCGATCGGCGCGGGGCCGCCCGGACCGCGGCGGGCATCGGCCTGACGCGCGACTACTTCGCGCAGCCCGCCCGCGCCACCGACCCCGAGTCGCCCGTCGTTCCCGAGGCGCTGCTGGTGCGCTTCGATGCCTAACGGCCGCGGGGTGACGCTCGATCTGTGGCAGCGCCAGG